>CAYZHL010000184.1:0-5605 GCA_964478095.1 uncultured Clostridia bacterium
CGCTTGATTCATCCTGCGGCGGCCAGCCGCAATGGGGCCTATTTTCAAGGTAGGTCGGGGAAAAAACCGTACGGTTTTCCGGCAAGCGGGAAGAGGCCCTGCTAAGCGCAGGTTTGGCATCACCTCCCTGCGTACGGCCACTTTAGCGCCCAACGAGAACGGCCTAGGGCAGGGCGAATCCCCGAGCGGGATGTTCACTGTCATGTTGCACGTCTATGGAATGCCCCCAAAAACTCTCAAGTTTGGACAGGTTCGTGCCGATACATATGGTATGCACGTCCTGACGCTCATGGACTTTTCGGGGGTGGTTCTCAGATGAGACTCGGCATCCGGGCCAAGTTGATCGGCTCCTATGCACTGCTGCTCGCACTGTCTATCGCTGTGAACCTAGTCGGAATGTGGGCCGACAGACGGGCCGATGAGAGCAACAGGCATGTCATCGAGCAGACTCTTCCCGTATCTGCGCTGGTGCATAAGGCCAGAAGCGAACTGCAAGAGAAGGGTTCCAACCTGCGCAGCTTCATCATCACATCAGATGAGGCCCATGCAATGCATTTCTATAATACCGATGCAAAGATGACCGAGACCATTGATGCAGCTCGAAGCGCTTTCCCTGATGACAGTTCGAACGAGTATCTGGAGGAGCTGGAAAGCCGCAACATCGAGTACAACGCGGTCGCAGACGACATCATGATGATGGTTCGTATGGCACAGAACGAGGAAGCCGCGTCTATGCTGGAGACCGGAATCGAGCCTCTGGCGCTCGCCATTGACGGCCTGGTAGCTGATTGGAACGAGTTCGTAGAGGAGCGCAATGCCGAGTGGTTGGCCGCCGCTGCTCGCACCAACACCATGGCCACCTTAGTGAGCATAGCCGGCGCCGCCGTGAGCGCAGTGGCCGTGATCATCATAGCCGCGATTCTGATCCGCGGCATTGCCATCCCCATCGCGCAGGTAAAACGTGTGGCTGAGGCTGTCGCTGAGGGAGATCTCACGGTATCCGTACCGGCCATCAGAACCGGCGACGAGATGCAAGACCTAAACGAAGCAGTCCGCGCCATGCTTCAGAACCTCGTGGGGCTCCTCGGAGACATGCGGGCCGATGCCGGCAACGTTGCAGGCGCCAGCCACGAGCTGTCGGCATCAGCCGAGGGATCGGCGTGCACGGTGGCGCAGATTACCGCCACTATTCAGCAGATGGCTGCAGGCGCTGAGCAACAGAGCGCAGGCGCCGACCGGACCGTGAGCGCCGGCGAGCAGATCAGGGCCGGTATCGAACAGGTGGCGGCGGGCGCTGGCGAGCAGACCCAACAGCTTCATCGGGCATCCCAACTCGTGGCACAGATGGTGAATGAACTCGAACAGATAAGCGCCTATCTCGGCCAGATGGAAAAGGACATCCGGGCGACTGTAAATGCATCAAAGGGGGGCGATCGCTGCGTAACTAAGGCTGCGCAGAGCATCGCCAGCATAAAGGAGGCCTCCGCCGAAGCCGAGTCCGCCTCAGTGGACCTAGACAAGAGTTCGCGCGAGATCGGCCGTGTGGTGCAGGTGATCGGCGACATCGCAGACCAGACCAACCTTCTGGCCCTAAACGCCGCCATTGAGGCTGCCCGCGCCGGGGAGCAGGGGCGGGGATTTGCAGTGGTCGCCGATGAAGTGCGGAAGCTCGCCGAGCGCTCGCTTGCGGAAACGAAGGCGATATCCAAGCTAATCGAAGTCACAGTAGCCGATACCGGCAGAGTGTCTGCGGCCATAGAGACCTCAGGCAAACTGGTTGAAGAGAGCATGCCGCTGGTGGAAGCCTCCATGTCGTCGCTGAAAAAGATCGGCCAATCCGCATCCAACAACCTGACGCTCGTTGACTCAGCTGTCAAGCTGCGACAGAGTGTCATGGACGCAGCGAGCAGAGTCCGGGAGTCGATGGCTGAGGCTGTGGCAGTGGCCGATGAAAACTCGGCTGCGGCGGCGCAGATGAGCACCGGCATCGCCGAAGTCCAAAAGTCCATCGAGGGCGTGGCGGCAGTGTCAGAAGAGAATGCCGCCGCGGTTCGGGAGGTCTCTGCCTCGGCAGAAGAGGTAAGTGCCTCCATTGCGCAGATGGCGTCCGCGTCTCAGTCGCTTGACGAGATGGCCAGTCGTCTTCAAGAGCTCGCCGCCAAGTTCAGGACGGCGCATGATGAGCATCACGACACGGTCTCAGTCGACGAAAGGAGGAGTTCATAGATGCGCGCGGGTGTGCAGACAAGGCTGTTGGCGTCTTACCTCGTCTTGCTCATCCTTATGATCGCAGTGGGCGGGATAGGAATCCTGTCGGATAGGAAGGTAGAAAGCGAATACGTGGAGCTCGTACACTCCAATCTGCCCATAACGATCTTGCTGCATAAATTGCGCGAGGGCTTACTGGAAAAGGGCATGGCCGCCCGGGGTTTTGTCCTGTATCAAGATAACAAGCTTGTGGATCAATTCTACACGGCCGAGAAGACGATCAAGGCCAACATCGAAGCCATAGCCGAGCTGGACCCGAGTGAAGAATCCCTCCATTATCTCAATCAGATAGACCAGACCAACAAGCAGTACACGAAAGTCTGTGAGCATGCCCTGGACCTGGCCAGGTGCCGAGAAATCGAAGATGCGAGGGACCTTCTGGCGGGCCAGGCGCCGGCGCTCATCGATGAATTCGACAGGCTGACAGCGGAATGGTTCGCGTTCCTCGACGGGCGCAACAATGACTCGCTGCTGCGAGCCGGAGAGGAGAGTCGCCGCAGCACGTGGCTGACCGCAGGGGCGGTGATAGTCGTAATCGTCATGGCGATATCCGTGGCGCGCACTGTCGCTGTGCCGGTGGCCAAGATGAGATCGGCGGCTGAAGCGGTAGCCGCAGGCGACTTGACTGTACCGTTGCCGACGATCAAGACCCGCGACGAGATGCGCAACCTCAACGAGGCCTTCCGCGTGATGATCGCCAACCTCACACAACTCCTGGGGGAGATACGCGCTGAGTCCGACAACGTCGCAAGCGCCAGCCGCGAGCTGTCGACATCGACCGAAGAATCGGCGCGCGCGGTCGAGCAGATCACGGCCACAATCCAGCAGATGGCTGCAGGCGCCGAGCAGCAGAGCGCAAGCGCCGGTCGAACCGTGAGCGCCGGCGAGCAGATCAAAGCGGGCATCGAGCGCGTCGCAGCAGGCGCTGGCGAGCAGACCCAGCAGCTTCATCGGGCGTCCGAGCTTGTGGCGCAGATGGTAGATGAACTCGAACAGATAAGCGCGTACCTTGGCCGGATGGAGAAGGATATGCGCGCGACTGTGGATGCTTCGGAAGAGGGCGATCGCTGTGTGACCCGCGCCGCGCAGAGCATCGCCAGGATAAAGGAGGCCTCCACCGAAGTCGAATCCGCCTCGGTGGGCCTGGGCAAGAGTTCCCGCGAGATCGGTCGGGTAGTGCAGGTAATCGGCGATATCGCAGACCAGACCAACCTTCTGGCCCTAAACGCCGCCATTGAGGCTGCCCGCGCCGGGGAGCAGGGGCGGGGATTTGCAGTGGTCGCCGATGAAGTGCGGAAGCTCGCCGAGCGCTCGCTTGCGGAAACGAAGGCGATATCCAAGCTAATCGAAGTCACAGTAGCCGATACCGGCAGAGTGTCTGCGGCCATAGAGACCTCAGGCAAACTGGTTGAAGAGAGCATGCCGCTGGTGGAAGCCTCCATGTCGTCGCTGAAGAGAATCAGCGAGCACGCATCCGACAACCTGGCACTCGTGGGTTCAGCTGTCAAGCTGCGCCAGAGTGTCATGGACGCGGCGGGCAAAGTGCGGGAGTCGATGGTCGAGGCTGTGGCCGTAGCCGACGAAAATGCGACCGCGGCAGGGCAGATGACTGCCGGCATCGCTGAGGTCCAGACGTCCATCGAAAGCGTCGCGACAGTGTCGGACGAGAATGCCGCGGCCGCTCAGGAGGTGTCAGCATCGGCCGAGGAGGTGGGCGCGTCCATCCAAGAGATGGCGTCGGCATCTCATTCCCTTGATGAGATGGCCGGTCGTCTTCAGAAACTCGCCGCCCAGTTCAAGGTGTAGACGAGACCGTAGCGTCGATACCCTGCTCCAGTATGATGATCTCGCATGCATCCACTACGCCGGGGTCGTACAGGCGGCCCCGGTTCTTCCTTATCTCGTCCAGCGCCGCATCAACCCCCAGCGCCGGACGGTATGGACGGTGTGACGACATCGCCTCCACTACGTCCGCAACAGCTACAATCATGGCCCCATAAGAGATCCGGTCGCCTGTAGGCCCTTGGGGATACCCCGAGCCATCCAACCGCTCATGATGCTGCATGACTATATCGTTCACAGGCCACGGGAAATCAATCGACCGCACGATGTCGTAGCCCGCCTCCGGATGCACTCGGATCAGCGCGAATTCGGCACTGCTCAGCTTGCCCGGCTTGCTCAGTATCTCGCCTGGGATGCTGATCTTGCCGATGTCATGCACAAGCGATGCATAGTAGATCCCCGACACCTCGTCTTCAGGCAGCCCCAGCGTCTGAGATATGGCCCGCGACAGGCAGGCGACTCGCTCCTGGTGGCCCGCCGTATATGGATCACGCACCTCCACGATGTGCGCCATGGCCCGGATCGCCTGCCTCATGCTCTGCCTGAGCTTGGCCATGGTGTTCGAGAGCTCCTCCTGGGTTTGCCTCCGCGCCGTCACATCTTCAAGCATCAGGATAATCTGTCGAGCGCGCGCTTCATCTGCCGAGCCGATCAGAGTGCCCACAACTCGCCCGACGCGAGTGGAGCCGTCTTTGCGAATGTAGCGACTCTCTGCGTCAAAGTATCCGATACTGCCCGTCGCCAGCCGCTCCATCCGCGTGGCTACATCCGGCATGTCGTCAGGATGGCTCAAGTCTTTTATCATGACCCCTACCAGTTCTCGAGGCGCACATCCGAACACCTCGGCCACTCGCCTGTTCGCCTGCACGATCCGGGTATCCATGTCGACAACGGCCATGCCCAGCTGGCCGTCTTCGAACACGCTCCTGAACCGTTCCTCACTTTCGCGCAGGAGGGCCTCAGCCTGTTTGCGCTGGGTTATATCCTCAAACAGGCCGACAATGGAGCGAACTCCTCGGCCGCTGCCGACAGTGTTCTTCGCGGGCGCCAGCGAAACACTGGCGCACACTGAAGACCCGTCCCATCGTTTGTAACGCAACTCAGTCCCGGAGATCACCTCACCCGTTGCGGCGCGCCTGAGAAGGTCGGCGAAGTCCACACTGCACCCGCTGTCTAGCAGGGGAATGATCTTGCCGACCGCCTCGCTCTTCGTGCGCCCGAAGAGGCTTTCCGCTGCCGGGTTCCACCCGTATCTGACAACCCCATCGCGATCCATAACAGCCACTGCGGTGGGAAGCGCTCTGAGGAGCGCATCGACGCGGTCCTTGAGACTGATCTTGCGCAGATGATCCGCATTCTCCATTGACTCGATACTCCTCTGCCAATGCCACAGTACACTGACCAATATTCGAGTAAAACCGCCAATCTTCCTCCCCGCGTAGACCCGCCTAGATCTCGCGCCTACGCCGCATGCCGAGGCACACGCCGACGCACA
>CAYZHL010000185.1:0-1566 GCA_964478095.1 uncultured Clostridia bacterium
ATATCGCGTAGGTGCGCATGGACGAACCCCGGGCAATAGGCGTCTCCGGTACCTGCGCCGGCGTAGCGGCAAAGTACTTCTGGCGTACGTTTCCGTCCGCCGCCACAACATAGAACGCCTCGAGAGACGGGTATATGTAGCACTTCTCCGGGCCGCTGACATTCTCGATCAAGAGGTCGATCTTGACTTCAGGCGGCGCCTCGAGCAGCCCGATCACACTCACGCGAACTCCCGAGATCTCCTGCGATCGTGAGAAGAGTCCCTTCCTGTAGGAAAGCGACACCCACTCCGCGCCCATCATGCGGTCGTCTACAACCTTGAAGGCGCCCCCAATTTCCCGAAGCTTCAGGTATCTCAGACGCGTCTGACCATCCTTGTTGGCGAAGTACACCTTGGCGCGGATGCTCTCGCCCATGGCAGCCGACTCAACCCTGGTTATGGACTGAATGCCATCGGTTTGCCCTGCGCGTGCTCCCACATACTCCACCCATGACAGAGCCGCTTCTGCGGAAATCTCTGTGAGCCGTTTCCAATCACCTTTCTGAAACGCCGTCACAAACTCGCCCGCCACCTGTTCGGCCTGTGACAACCCGGCACCTGCAGGGGCCGAGATGCCCGAAGGCGAAATCGTGAGCAAGGCCAAAACAGCCAGCAGAGTCAATGCCCATCTGGCGCCATGATATCGTGTATTGTGCATATGTATGCCCTCCTGCGAACGTACGGCCCGGCACGCCTATCCGGCTGCCTGGTCCTTCTCTTTGGGCTAGTTGTCTTTGCCGATTACTTCCTGCACAGCCCACTTAGCGACGCGGATGATTGCCCTCTCGCCCTGGTCAGAAACATTTACCAGTAGTACATCGTCTTTGATGTCGAGGATCTCGCCGTAAAGCCCTCCGATAGACACGATCCTGTTGCCCTTGCGCAGCCCCGCCATCATCTCTTCACGTTTCTTCTGTTGAGTCTTCTGGGGCCTTATGACCATGAAGTACATCACCCCGATAAGCACCGCGAACGGAAGCAACATGCCTATCAGGCTCTGACCTGATGCAGCTCCAGGAGCCGCTGCAGCCGCTATTGCCATCAAACTACTCCTCCATTTCCCGTCCGGCTTTAGTCCGAGTTGCCTAGTTATTATACCAGACCCGCCATGTTTCCTTCCGGTACTCGTCAAAACTTCCGTCTATGATCGATTCACGGATTTCCTCCATCATCCGGACCAGATGCCTCAAGTTGTGAATTGATGTAAGACGGATCCCTAAAACCTCCCCGGCCTTCAGCAGGTGCCTGATATAGGCCCTGGTGAAGTGGCGGCACGTGAAGCAGTCACACCCGGGGTCGAGCGGACGGAAGTCCTCTGCGTATGCCGCGTCGCGCACGATGATCCTGCCTTCACGCGTAAATACTGTACCGTTTCGCGCGATCCTGGTGGGAAGCACGCAGTCGAACATGTCGACCCCACGCGCCACTCCCTCAAGCAATGCGTCGGGCGAACCTACGCCCATGAGGTAGCGAGGTCTGTCCTCCGGCAGGCAGGGCACAGTCTCATCCAGCATGGCATACATAACA
>CAYZHL010000185.1:1576-2979 GCA_964478095.1 uncultured Clostridia bacterium
CGCCTGCCTGCCCCCGTTATGCGCAGCGAGGCACCGCTCGGCCCAGCGAGCCGTCATCGCCGCCGACTTCGCCGCATAGTCATGGTCGCACGGATACGGAGCGCACTCATCGAAGCACATGGCGATATCGGCGCCTATGGCCATCTGTATCTCCATCACCCGCTCCGGTGTGAACAGGTGCTTCGATCCGTCGATGTGCGAACGGAACTCGACCCCCCTCTCGGTGATCTTGCGGAGGGGCCCCAGCGAAAACACCTGATAACCACCGCTGTCGGTCAGAATCGCCCCGCCCCATGACATGAATCGATGTAGCCCGCCGGCCCTCTCGATCAGGTCATGCCCCGGCCTGAGGTAGAGGTGGTAGGTGTTGCCCAGGATAATGCGTGCGCCCAAAGCCTCGAGTTCATCTGGGGAGACTGTCTTGACCGAGGCCTGGGTGCCCACGGGCATGAACACCGGTGTCGGGAGACGGCCATGCGGTGTGTGGAGCACGCCCGCTCTGGCACGCCCATCGGCGGACCGCTTGATTACTTCCAGAGTCACTGTCGGAATCCCTATCACCCCTGGCGGCGCTGCCGCTACAAAATGAGCATTGCGTCCCCAAAGGAGAAGAACCTGTATTTCTCCTCCACCGCATGGCGGTACGCGTCGAGCACGAACTCGCGGCCTGCAAAGGCCGACACCATCATGATCAGAGTGGATTTGGGCAAGTGGAGATTGGTGACCATGGCATCGACCGCGCGGAACACATAGCCGGGATATATGAAGATGCTGGTCCAGCCGGCGCCGGGCGCCACCCGACCGTCTGCGTCCGCTGAGCTTTCCAGAGTGCGCACAGTTGTAGTGCCCACCGCAACTACCCGTCCTCCGGCGGCGCGAGCGGAGTTGATGGCCTCTGCGGTCTCCGCAGACACTTCGTAGTGCTCGGAATGCATGACATGCTCCTCAACCTGCTCCGTCTTTACCGGCCGGAACGTGCCCAGGCCAACGTGGAGCGTCACCCGGGCAATCACCACGCCCGCCCCTTCGATCTGCCCGAGCAGATCGGGGGTGAAATGAAGCCCAGCGGTGGGAGCGGCGGCCGATCCGCGCTCCCGGGCGTACACCGTCTGGTAGCGCTCAGGCTGGTCCAGCCGGCTCTTTATGTAGTGAGGCACAGGCATCTCCCCGACAGCATCGACCAGAGAGTCGACGTCCAGCCCCGCGGCTGCAGAAAGCTGCACTACCCGCCCGCCGTACTCCGTCTTGCCCAGCACGAGCCCTGTCATGCGTCCGCCGGCAAACGTCAGGGTTTGGCCTACCTGAGCCCGGCGGCCCGGCCTAGCCAGGCATTCCCATGCATCCCCGCCCCTCGGGGTTAGCAGGAGTATCTCCACCTTACCGCCGGTGGGCCGCGTGGCAGC
>CAYZHL010000185.1:2989-3862 GCA_964478095.1 uncultured Clostridia bacterium
ACGTCTCCGGGCCTCAGGTATTCCGGGAGATCACGGAAATGCCTGTGCTCCACGCGTCGTTCGCGTCGCGTCAGCACCATGAGGCGCGAAGCGTCCCGCGCGGCCAGGGGAACCTGAGCGATGAGCTCCTCGGGCAGTCCGTAATCGAAATCATCAACGCGCATGTGCGAGTCCTCTCTCGAAACGGGCGTCTAGTGCTCGCCGAATCCCAGCCTATTCAGCATGGACTCATCGTCGCGCCACCTACGCCGCACTTTCACCCATAGCTGCAAGTTGACTTGCGATCCCAGAAGTCTCTCAATTTCCGACCTGGCCATCATGCCGGCCTGTTTGAGCACGCCTCCGCCGGCGCCGATCACGATGCCCTTGTGCGATTCCCTCTCTACCAGCACCGTAGCGTCGATATCGACGATGTCGCGATCCTCCCTGCGCGCCATCCGGTCGATGACCACAGCCACCGAGTGCGGAACCTCCGCGCGCGTCAGAAACAGCAACTTCTCGCGGATCAGTTCGGCCGCGAGGAACTCCTCCGGCCTGTCCACTATGACATCGGGCGGGTAGTACATGGGTCCGTTGGGCATCACCGACGCAATCTCGGCGACCAGGCCCTCAAGGTTCTGCCCTGTAGAGGCCGACACTAGTCGCACACGCTCGAAATGCGCAAGTGTACGCGACTTGGCTTCAGCCTCCGCAAGCTGTTCAGGACGGACAGCATCGATCTTGTTGATTACAAGCCATGCAGGCGTATTTACTTCGGTTATGTATGACGCCACGGCCTCGTCTTCAGGCCGCCCGCTCGATGTCGCATCGGCGACGAAGACGATCAGATCCACCTCTTCCATGGCCGATCGGGCGGTGCGCACCAGACGGTCG
>CAYZHL010000185.1:3872-5581 GCA_964478095.1 uncultured Clostridia bacterium
GGTCGCCGAGATTGTGACGTGCTCTGTGTATTCCGGGAGTGTCCAGGAACACCACCTGAGCGTCGGGCAGATTGGCGATTGCCGCAATCTTGTTGCGGGTGGTCTGGGGTTTGTCAGATACAATCGACACCTTCGCCCCAACAAGGCTGTTGATGAGCGACGACTTGCCCACGTTGGGCTTTCCTACTACAGCTGCGAATCCGGACTTCACAGGCTGAGGTCCTCCGGTTGGAATGCATTGGGCAGCAAATCGCGCACTCTCATAGTAACCGAGGCGCCGGAGTCGCCCACCATAGTCACCGGCGTATCAAGGCCGAATTCCGACATGAACTGCCGGCATATCCCGCATGGGCTCACCGGTTGCGGCACACTGGAGTATACCACTACGTGGTCGAACTGCCGCTCCCCCTCGGATACGGCCTTCACAAAGGCAGTGCGCTCAGCGCAGATCGTTGCGCCGTATGAAGCATTCTCCACGTTGCAGCCGGTGAAGACGCGACCGCTTCTGCCCATGACTGCCGCGCCCACTCGGAATCCTGAGTAGGGGACGTAGGCTCTCTCGCGGGCCTCGCGAGCTGCCCGGATTAGCTCGTCCCGGGCGCCGCTGCCCACTGAGGTTTCGCGGATATTGGCTTGCCGGACCCCCTGGTCTGGGTTGCCCAATTCTATAGACCTCCTCTTGTGTATGCGCTGAGGTGAACGGAGGGCTCGCGCCGCGTTTCAATGCGCTTTCCTGTACGCGCAAATCTCGCCGACACCGGCTTGAGCGCTCGCTCCAGCGCCACGGGATTGCCCACGGCACTGATGTGTATGGGGTTGACTGCGATAGGGCGCTGGTTCACCAGGACTATGGGCCCGATACACCTCACCGAGGACGTGGCCACTATCCGCTCCCCGCCCACCTGCGCGCCCAGCGCGCCGGCAGCGAAGAGCGAGTCCAATATCTCCAGCACGTCCTTTTGGTGAACTATCTCGTCCCAGGCATAGCCCGAAGGCGCGTCGTACGCCATCACGGTGACGCCGGGACCCATAAGCTCGGATAGGCCCGCGTCCTGCCTCGCCTGAGCGATCAATGTGCGCAGAGAATCGATCTCTCGAGCCAGTGCCCCTGCCTGCACCACGGGGTCGCCCGCCTCAAACGACACGCCCGACGCACCCACGGTCAACTCGATAGTCTCAGGCGACCTCGCGATGATGGGGTCTTTGGAAATGGCCTGCACGGTGGCGCGGGACAGGGCGCTTCGTCGGTCCTGCAACGAGGAGTCGGCGCCATGGGGCGTGATGAGAATGTACGCATCGGCCCCCTTATAGCTTCGTACGCGAGCGTCTTCCGACACCAGAGCAGCGACACGCTCGGTTGCTGCTCGCGCCCGATCCGTGCGCACCGACGAGTACAGACTCGCTGCCATTCCCGCGAGTTCACGTCCGATCTCCTCACGACTGCGGGCGTGCGCTATCGTGTCAGAGGCTGCCGACAGCACCGGCTCAGCGCAGCCCACGCCGGTTGGCTCGTCTCGTTCCAGGGATGCTCTGGCCAGTTCTATATAGGCTATGGATCCGCTCCGGGCCATGTCGAGCTGCGTGAGCTCGCCCGGAAGACGGATGAAACCGAGCTGCCTGCCTATGACGAGGGAGTCGAAGAGTAGCACGATGCATGCAAGAAGCAGCAGGGCAAGCCAGTTAAGCTCGCCCATCCTCACTCGTACCCG
>CAYZHL010000186.1:0-1346 GCA_964478095.1 uncultured Clostridia bacterium
GGCATGGGGGACTGCCGGAAAACCCTACGGTCGCCAGTAATCACGGGGGCGGCAGGGTCACTTTGCGCCCCGGAGACACTGAGTCGCGACAACAGGAGAGTAGACATCGGGCCATTCCTAAAGGCAGCATAGTCTCAGTACCGATCTGGTTAGCAACAAACACGTGTTTTACCTAAAGGACTGCACAAAGCCGCTTTCACCTGCAACTGACGCCTCCGAGCGTAGGCAGGTCCCCCACGCGAGGTATTCGCTCCGTGACCAAGACCCGCATCTTCTCCATCGATATGGGCAACATGCAGCTCTAGCTGGGCTTTTGGCGATGTGTCGTTTCCATCGATGCGCCACGTGTCTTGGCATACCGTTGCACCCCCGCACCCCACTTCCAACCCCGCTCTCGACCTCGTTCCCAGTCTCGATCCGAGTCCCGGCCTCGTTCCCTGCCCCAGTCCTGGGCGCCTGCTCCGTGCCAAGAGTCCTCGCGGCGCCCCCGGGTGCTCCCGCGGGGCGCCAGCCGAGAAGGATCGATTTCCAAGCTCATCTGGGCGAAGGCGCCCCGCCCGCTTGGTTATCCGCCCCTCCTACTCCGCCTGCCGCTCTCTGATGAGCAGCAGGGTTGTCGCGAAGATGGCGGCGGCAAACGCCAGCTGAATCAGGACATCGCCGTATATGGGCCTCAGGGCGCTGGCGCTAAGCCGGGAGAGCCTCGAGATCGCATCGTTGGCCTTCACGTACCAATAGGCAGGCAAAAACCGTCCGACATCCAGGACCTGCTTGCTCAAGATCGACTGCGGCACCCACACCCCGCCGATGAGACTCATGCCGTTGGCGATCACATTCACCGCCCCGGCCTGGGCACCGACGCTCTTTACTGAGCTGCCGACGAGGAATCCTATGCTGGCGCTCACGACAGTGAAGGCCAATGTGTTCAGACAGTACAGCCACACCAGCCCGGAGGAGAGCAGGCTCCTGCCATACAGAACGAAACTGAACAGAACCAGCAGCGACCAGCAGCCCAGTGCGAATACGGTGTGGCCTGCGGCCAGCTGCAGGCTTCTGCTGAGCGCCGGGATCGGAGCGCACAGGTTGCGCCTGAGGAGGTCGGGCTTGTTGAATGCCATCATGATCGAGCTTACGCCCATCATGATAGTAGCTAGGACAGCATATGCGAAATACCGGTAGTAGAAGACGAACCCCTGGGCGGCGCCATTGGTCGCTGAAGAGGGCAGAACAGCGACCGGAGTCTCCTGCGCCAAGTCAGCCCCGACAGCCGCGACTAGCTGCTCCTCGGACTGATCCCCGCCATACTGACGGCGAAGGCGCGCAGTGCTGAGGTACTTGTCGATCCG
>CAYZHL010000186.1:1356-5564 GCA_964478095.1 uncultured Clostridia bacterium
CGCATATCCACATAGCGGCTGCTGATTGAACCCGGCACAATCACTTTCTGCACTGCGCAGTCGCGCCCAGATGCGAAGTCGGCAGAGAACCCGGCCGGGATGATCGCGATGTACTCCACATTGCGGAAGAACAGCGCATCCTGGAGTTTTTCCGGATCGTCCGGATAGGGCACTACCGTGCTAGTGTCGGCAAGGTAGCCTGCCAACCCCTGCGCAAGCGGAGCATCTCCGTCGCGGTTGATCACGGCGATGGACGTCCTCGTCTGCGCAAAACCCGCAGATTCCTGCGGGGCCTCGGCAAGAGAGAACGCGACCGACAGCCCTAGGAAGATGGCGACGTAGATGGCTATTGTTCCCGCTGAGGCACGCATCACCTTGAAGTAGGCCCTAAAGACTTGCATATCTATCCCTCCTCAGGCGCAGGAAACTCAGGATGCACATGGACGACGAAATCAGGAGCAACAGGCCGATATTGAGGAAGAACCGGCGATGGCTCTCGAAGATGTACAGGCTGTAGAATGCGTCGGTAATCAGGGCTGCGGGGTTGATATAGGACAGAACTGGCGCTTTGCGTGCGATCATGTCCTTCATGGTGTCAATCATCAAGCCCGCCAAGAAACTCATCGTCATGCTCGTCCCGATCAGGATTCCGGTCTTTGCACCCTCGCTCTTGCGAACATACGTGCCTATAAAGGCGCCGAGCGATACACCAGCAATGCAGCCCACAAGAGACGTCAACAGCACATACCACGACTCGTTTCCAAAGCTGACGCGCAGCACAAGCATCAAATACGCCAGCAGGACCATTACCTCCGCCAGGCTGATTGTGAGCGCTGCCGCCAAGTCGTACAGCACTACGCCGAGTTTGTGAGTAGGCGCCGCACTGCGCCGCGCGCCCTGAGGGGACAAGTCTGCCTGCATGTCAGTGGTGTTGCGCAGCCCCCAGAAACCGCCGTACAAACAGGTCATCGCAATGAGAGCATAGAAGAAGTTGAGTGTCGTGTCAGGCTCAGCACTGCTAAAGGAGATCTGCTTCGTGTAGCTTCGCGTCTGCCGCAGCTCACGGATGAGTTCCCCTGCGACCGCCGGATTCGCCCTGAGGATGCCCGTGACTGTTGCGTATTTGTGTGCGTACTCATCGAGGACCGCTTTCAATATGCTCTGCTCAATGCCTGATTGGCTGACCGTAAGGCCCACGGAATCACCAACGGTGATGACGCCCGCCACGGCGCCGTCCTCGAGCAATCGGAAAGCCTCTCGCTCGTCAGTCACAGTCAGCTCGATCAGCTGGCTCTCGCCCGGCTCGGAGATCGCGCCTAGGGCCTGCCGGAACGTGATATTCTGTTGATACGCATCGCTAGCGACTACCGCGACTCCGATGGGGCTAAACGCCTCCTGCCTCCCCATAAGCTGATCAAAGGCGAAATGAAACATAGTTGCCAGGATCAGCGGGAAGATCAAGGTCCAAAAGACCAGTTCTCTATCTCGCGCCAAGCACTTCAGACGATAGCAGAACATGTGCATGAACATGCCTTCTCACACTCCCCTTAGTCCCTCAGCTGCCTGCCGGTTATCTCCAGGAACACGTCGTTGAGCGTCGGCTGTTCTGAGAAGACCCGGCCAAACGAGAGATCGCGCGACTTCAAGTAGTCAAGCAAGTTGAGCAGATTGTGCTGGCCGCCATCGTAATGGACCGTCAGATGGTTGTCGGCATACTCGGCCCGAGTCACGTGAGGCATCTGTCGGATGTGAGCCACGTCGTCGGGCTGCAGCACGTACAGTTCCACACTGATCGTCTCGCCATCGTTGATCATGGCCTTAAGCTCTTCCTTTGTGCCCGCCGCCAGCGTCTTGCCTTTATCCATGATCACTATGCGTGTGCACAGCTGGTCGACTTCTTCCATGTAGTGCGAAGTGTACACCACTGTGGCGCCCTGCCGGTTGAGCTCACGGATGCCCTCCAGTATTTTGTTCCTGCTCTGGGGATCCACAGCCACCGTGGGTTCATCCATGAAAATCAGCTTGGGTTTGTGGGCTATGCCGCACGCGATATTGAGCCGGCGCAGCAGTCCGCCCGACAGCTTCTTCGGGTAGAACTTCCGGAACTCGCCCAGGCCCACAAAGTCGATAGCCTCATCGACCAGCCGGCGGCGGGTCTTTGCATCATGCACATACATGCCGCAGAAGTAGTCGATGTTCTCATCCACCCTGAGCTCCTGGAAGACCGCCACATTCTGCATCACGACGCCGATATTTCGTTTGCTTTCGTAGGCGTCGGGCGCCATGGGTCTTCCGAACACCTCAATGACACCCTTGTCGTATGTTAGGAGCGACAGAATGCAGTTGATTGTGGTGGTCTTGCCCGATCCATTAGGACCCAAAAGGCCTAGGATCTCGCCTTCGCCGACTTCCAGGTTGAAGTGATCCAGGGCAAGTAGATCTCCGTATCGCTTTACGAGGTTGTGCACGCTAACCAGCATTACGATTCCTCCTGGTCTCATTGTGCCTTCATTGTACCTGCGGCGCCAAGGCGCCGTAAGTGCCGCTCGTCAGTTTCGCTGATGACAGTTGTCATGGTCATTGCCTCAAGCGGTCGCCGGGCGTGGGCCCGCCGGCAAGTGGGGATGCCGACCAATTGTTAAGGAAAGGCGTGCATGGTAGACTTGATTCCGAAGGAGACACGGCCATGAACTCAATTGTCGATAGGCTCCTCATATGGACGTGCTGCGCCGCCCTGCTGCCGCAGAGGGCAGGCGACGCGACGATCGTCGTGGTAGCAATGCTGACTGCGGTCACAGTCAGCGGGCTCAACGGCTACTTGCAGTCGCCCACGCTTCGCCTGGCCAGCGTCACGGCCTACACTGCAGCCGGCGTTGCCTGGCCTAGCTTCTGCCTCTTTCTGCCCCTGGTTTATTACGATGCCTTCGGGCCCAATCAAGCCTGGTCCCTGCTTGCCGCTGCGGCGGCCTTGGCGGGATGCTTTACGGGCCTTCCCCCGAACACATCACTGATTGTGGCAGCATTAATGGCGGCGGCGTATGTGCTGAAGCATCGCCAGGTTGCGCTGCAGCGCAGCCGGACTGAGCTGAGGCACCTGCGTGACAGCAGTCACGAGCTGACCATGATGCTCACGCAGAAGAACCAGGCGCTGATAGAGAAGCAAGACTATGAGGTTCGGTTGGCGATGCTGGGCGAGCGCAGTCGAATCGCCCGTGAGATCCACGATCACGTCGGGCATTTGCTGTCACGGTCGATACTGCAGGTCGGCGCTATTATGGTAGCTCAGCGCGGCGACGAACTGCGGCAGAGCCTGTCGGCGCTTCGAGACACACTGTCGCAAGCCATGAACACCATCCGGGCGAGTGTCCACGATTTGCACGAGGAGTCGCTCGATTTGAGAACCCAGATCGAAGCTCTAGCGCAGGACTTCACATTCTGCCCGATCCACCTTGACTACAGGCTGGAGAGCCCGCCGGACAAAGATACCGCGCACTGCTTCATCGCCATCGTCAAAGAGGGGTTGAGCAACATCATCCGCCATTCCGACGCAACCCAGGTCGCCTTGAGGCTTATCGAGCATCCCGCGCTTTACCAGCTCATCTTGGAGGACAATGGCTCGGCAACTTCGAGCGAGCCCGGCGGCGGCCTGGGCCTGCGCAGCATGGCCGACCGCGTCGGCGCGTTGGGCGGGCAGCTCTTGATCGAGCGCCAGGGCGGGTTCAGGCTGTTTGTGTCCATTCCAAAAAGGAGGACGTCTGCATGAGAGTAGCGATCATCGACGATGACCGGCTGGTATGTCAGTCTTTGAAGACTATTCTACAGTCAAATGAAGACATCAAGGTCGTCGGAATGGGCCATGACGGCCATGAAGCAGTAACGCTCTTCGCGCAGCTTCAGCCGGACGTGCTGCTGATGGATATCCGAATGGACAGCATGACTGGGCTCGAAGCGTGCAGGCGCATCTTGGGCGAGTTCCCGGATGCCCGGATACTCTTCCTCACAACGTTTCTGGATGACGAATACATCGTGCAGGCGCTCCGGCTGGGCGCGAAGGGCTACATTCTTAAGCAGGACTTCGAGAGCATAGTGCCCGCGCTACGGGCTGTACACACGGGCCAGAGCGTGTTCGGCGACGCCATCGTCACAAAGCTGCCACGGCTGCTTCGCGGTGAGGAGCAGGTGGACCTGGCTGCGCGCGGCATTACCGA
>CAYZHL010000187.1:0-291 GCA_964478095.1 uncultured Clostridia bacterium
CTGCCATATCGCCTTCCTCAGTTCCAGGTCAGGCTGGTTGCCGAACGCTCTGATTCCGACTTCGAACTTGCCCGCGCCGAACATGTTACCAACGAGCGTGCTGTCGAGGATCTGCAGGTTAACCTTGATTCCGGCCTTCTCCAGATCCTCCTTGAACACCAGAGCGACGTCCTGGTAGTCCTGCGGCGTGCTCTGCACGGTCAGGGTAAACTCCACGTTCTTGCCGTTTGCGAACTCCCTGATCCCGTCGCCGTTCTTGTCCTTCAGCCCGAGCTTATCAAGCGCTGCCTT
>CAYZHL010000187.1:301-4173 GCA_964478095.1 uncultured Clostridia bacterium
CAGGCCCGCGCCTGGAATCGCCAGTCCATTATAGACTTCGTCGATGATGCGCTCCCTGTCGAGCAGGAACTCCATCGCCCGTCGGAACTCGGTGTTCCGGAACAGCTCCTTAAGCTGCTCATTGGCGACGTCGTAGTTGAACGCGATATGCACAGGGCTGGGCGTTGGCTGCGTGGGCTGGGCCTTGAAGATCGTGAACGGGCCGCCCGCCAGCTCCTTCTGCTTCAGCGTCGGGAAGTCCGCCGCGCTCACCGCCATGTAGTCGATCTCGCCCGCGATGAACTTGGCCAACCGCACCTCGGGATCCTTCACGATCAGGTACTCCAGCTTGTCGAAGTAAGGCAGTTGGTTACCGAACCTATCGACCCTCCAGTAGTGCGGGTTCTTCTCCAGGACAACTTTCTGATCCATCACGTAGCTCGCGATCCTGTATGGACCGTTGGCCACGATCTCCTTGGGCGAGACGTTAGTCAGCCAGAGCTCGTTGACTGAGTCAGGTCTGTTATTGTCGATCTTGCTTGCCAGCTTGTGCTTGGGGTATATGTACGCGTGCGAAAGGTTCATGTAGAACGGCCCGAACGGCGACGGCAGGACCGCCTTCACGGTCTTGTCGTTGATCTTGACCCATTTGACCTCCTTCTTCTGGCCATCGCGCGTATCGAGAATCGTGAACCTGTCAACCGAATTGCCCTTGGCGACTTTGTTCATGATGAAGTTCTCAAACGTGAAGATCACGTCGTCGGACGTAAACGGCACACCGTCGGACCATTTCACGTCCCTGAGATGGAAGGTTACCTCCTTGCCGTCAGGCGACGTCTCCCACGATTCGGCCAACCCTGGCCTGATAGCATTGGTGACCGGATGCAGCTCTACCAGACCGGTCATGGTCTGACCGATGACCGTGTAGGCATTGTTGTCGAGCGAACCGTAGAACAGAAACGATTGAGGAGAAGCCGTAAGTGCGAGGTAAAGCGTGCCTCCGCGGACAGGCTTCGTTGCAGGAGTGAGATCCTCCCCTTCAACGAAGGGCGCGGCCGTGGCCGTGACGGCCAGTAACAGACAGAGAAGCACAGCCAACCCGAGACGCCTCATTAAGAACCCTCCTTGTCATTCGTATGTTCGCCCAGGCCCGAGTCCGCCTGGTGGCGTTGATCGCCTATGTTGGTAGATTCGCCTCCCCCGGAAGCGAATCCTGCAGCTTCGGAAAATTAACTTCCGCCTTTCGATGCGTGTGTCAGAAACTATTCCAATGTTTTCTGAGATGAACCGGAAGGGATACTCGCTGCAGACACCGTGGCGCGTGGAGGAGAAATGCGCTTTGTGAAGAAATACACGTACTTGTCAAGCACTGTACCATACGGTCACCAGGAGGGAGTATCCGTGCGAACCAAACCACATTTCGACGCAACACTCGTAACGTCCATCTTCATTGCGGCCGCGATCGTCTTCACCACAGCCAGCGTTCTGGCTCAAGTAGCCTCTGGAAGCTCGATTTCGGGAACGGTCACGGCCACCCGAGGGCCGAACCCGGCAGTTCTCCCGCCGATCGCCGGCGCGTCCGTAGTCGCCCAGCCAGGCGACTACAGCGCGGTAACTGATGCGAAAGGAGCGTACTCCATTTCGCTTCCGCCCGGCTCCTACAAGCTCGCTTTCTCGGCCCCCGGATTCGAAAGCGAGACGCAATCAGTCACAGTAGCATCGTCTACAGCGCGAATCAGCGCAAATGCGGCGCTGTTTCCGACTCCGGCCGGCAAGCCGGTTGCCGCGATCAAGGCCGGCGGACGAGCCCCAGTTCAGGGGCCTGTCTCATACGGCAGCAGCGTAAGCCTTGACATTTCCGGTTCTCAGAACCTGTCGCCTTCCGGCATACGCTGGGAAGTGCGCGACGCCGCGGGCAACATAGTGAATGACCTGTATTCGGCCGTTTCCCGCCCACTGCAGCTTGAGCGGTCAGCGGTACCCGGCAGCTCGGTGTACACCTATGAGTTCATCCCGCCTAAACCCGGGGTCTTCAGCGTAACCGTGTTTCTCAAGAACAGCTTCTCCGGCGAGGAAGAGTCGTCCGCGTCGTATTCGGTCACCGCCGTGAACAGCCCGCCGGAGGCCGTCCCGCACCTGATTGCAGGCCCCAACCGTCCGTCAAAGACCCCCGACGGGAAGTTCAAAGATGGTTCAGGCCTATCCATTGTGGCTGCAGGCGACCGAGTGTACCTGGCCGGATTCGGCATCGACAGCAATGCCACCGCGCCTGAGCTGTATAACCCGGGCGGCGACACTCCCGACACCTACGGCAAGAACCATGACTGGAACCAAAGCCAATTCGGCTGGACCTGGAAGCTGGAGCATGAGGACGCTTCCGGCGCTGTGGTCGACGTAACCGCCCAGCTTCGCGCGGCCCCAGGCGAAATCCCCACGGACGTGCAGTTTCCCTGGTTCATGGCCGAAAAGCCAGGCAAGTACATAGCCACCCTCACCGTGAGCGACCGTGACCCGTACCAAACCCCAGCCACGGGCGCCGGGAAGATCACCGTCACAGTCCTTCCCGAGAGCAAGGCATATGCTAAAGAGACGACATGCAAGGCATGTCACAAGACTCAAATGGCGTTCACCGGCATGGACTGCCAGTCGTGTCACGGCCCGGGGCAGGCTCACGTGACGGCCAAAACCGCCGCCAAGAAGACCACTATCTCGAAATCCTATGAGAGCGCGCAATGTGGGCAGTGCCATACCGAGTACTTCGAATGGGAAAAGTCCCGCCATTCCGATGGATATGCGTTTGGGTACAGTGAGATCGCGGCGCCTCTCATGCTCAACTGCGCCAAATGCCATTACCCCGAAGGCTACGCCGATGCCACGCAGATCGCAGCCGACAAGGGAATCACCTTCGGTGAGGTGGCCTTCAAGAAGGCCATGGTTCCAGGCGGACCGCTCATGTTCGATTTCAGCAAGGCGCCCAACAAGGTAGGCCAGGCCGTATCGTGCACGACGTGCCACGGCCCGCACGATGTCACGGCGAACAACCCAGTGGGCCTTAGGGCCGACAAGTCGGTCCTGTGCGGAACGTGTCACCAAGAGAAGTGGCAGAACGTGCTGCTCGAGGGAATTGCGGGCGAACTCGGCTCGGCCTATGAGTATTCGGGAACCGACTATGCCGTTTCGAACCCACACAACACCGATGACAAGTGCGTCCTGTGCCACATGAACCGGGAAACCAGCCTGCCGGACGCGGTGGGCGTAGCCGGCCTGGGCGGGCACACCATGAGGATGCGCGACGCAGGCCCCGACGGCAAACTTGGAGGGTTCGGCCCATCAGCCGACGACCGAGCACGCATGCGCGAGCAGAACTCGGCAGACGACATCCTGAACCTAGCGCCCTGCAAGAAGTGTCACCCCGATGCCACTTCCTTCGACATCGACGGCAAGCAGCAGGAGATCTACGCCCTCTGGACCAAGCTGGGCGACATGCTCCGCGAGCAGAACTCGAGCGTGCTGCCTGGCTACAAGCCCGGCGACAAGTGCGCCACATGCCATCGCGGCGGCACACTGCCGTTCGACAACGACCCGGCACTCGTGCTGGAGAACGCGTACACCAACTACAAGCTGGTGGCCAACGACAGAAGCTGGGGCATACACAACTACCAGTACACTAAGCTTCTGCTCGAAGACTCCATCCGGTCGCTGACGAACTACCTCGCCGGCAAATAGTGGGGCATAGGTGGCCGAACAGCAGAGGCCACGGAATTGTCGGCAAGCCGCGGAGAAGACCGCGCAAATCGAATAAGGCGCGCGCGTGATCACGGGAACACGCGCGCGTTTCCTTTTCTGATTCTCTGATTCTGACATGAACGAGGGCAAACCAGGAGGAACTAGGG
>CAYZHL010000187.1:4210-5101 GCA_964478095.1 uncultured Clostridia bacterium
CGACATGGAACCGGCGGAAGATGACGGCGCTGGGCATCGCCGTTTTCGGGGCGGCGATCGTGACGCTAGTGCTGTGGGGCGCAAGCGCCGCGGCAGCGGCAGCGCAGCCCGGCGTCGACCCAGTCACGCGCTACGCGAGCATCGGCAACGACCGGGTCATACTGCTGATACCAGAAGATATCTGCCCTTCCCAGAAGATGCAGCTGCTTCTACTGGAAACCGCCACAGAATCACTACGTTATGCTGAGGATCTCTTCGGTAGTTACCTGAGTCACCCCGTAGTGCACCTGTGGCTGAACGCGGGCGAGAAGCCCGAATCAGTCGTGCCCCCGACCGGAGCATTCGCGCTGGCGACCTGCAGGGTAACCGACGAAAGCGGGACCGTGCCCCAGACACCCGATGAAGTCAGGAAATACTCATTCCTCATGGTGCACGAGTACTCGCACCTTGTTCACATGTTGCACATGCACAGGACGTATCCGGCTCTTGCCGAAGGATTCGCCTCGCTGGCTTCAGAGTACGCGCGCCGCGACGGCCTGCAGGAGGGCGAACTACGTGAGGCGGCGCCCGATGAAGCTCAGAGCGCTCAATGGGTACTCACGCCTCACATTACCGCAGCTAGCGCCCTCGAAGCCGGTATCTTGCCGCCCATCCGCGAGATCCTAACCTTGGGGCATAGCGGGCAAGCCTGGAATCAGTGGATGCTTTACGCAGTACCCACATCCCTGCTGGGTTTCATAGACGAGGAGTTCGGCAGGCCGACCCTGACCGATGTATTCAGGCATTGCCCCGAGGCCACGGGCCCGACTGGGAATGCAGCGGGAAATCGGTCGGCCCACAATGAGCTGTTCGATACGTTTGAGCGCTACACAGGCATTTCCCTGGACGAAC
>CAYZHL010000187.1:5183-5559 GCA_964478095.1 uncultured Clostridia bacterium
GGGCCCTGCGTACTAGCGGCAGGAAGCTTGACCTTGAATTCCTGAGGGCCTTGGCCGAGCTGCGAGCCGATATCTTAAGGTTTGGCTCCCTCTCCTTGGCCGTGGCGGCGCCGGGCAGCGATACCCCGGCAGATGATGATGAGGATACTGCCGAACTGTCCGAACGGTCACTTTCCGAGCGCATCGACCACCTGGCAGAATGGGCGCAGGAGCTATGGCGGAAGGCATATGAGTGACTCAGGGTCGGCTGCCGCCCTTCGCTGGGCTAGCCGCTCTAGCTGGGCCGGCAGCTCTAGCTGGGCCGGCAGATATTTGCACTCTCCGGGGCTCAACACGGAGGTTCTTCGCCGCGTGAGTGCAGATAATCTCCGTCCGA
>CAYZHL010000188.1:0-5557 GCA_964478095.1 uncultured Clostridia bacterium
ACGGCCAAATCAAGAGTGAAAATGGCGGAGAGGGTGGGATTCGAACCCACGAGGCAGAGGTCATCTGCCTACTCGCTCTCCAGGCGAGCGCCTTAGACCAACTCAGCCACCTCTCCGCGGCCCGGATGCCCTTGGTACGCCCCCATCCGGAAAAGGCAGACCCTATAAAGTTAGTGGCGGAGAGAGTGAGATTCGAACTCACGGGGCGGTTGCCCGCCCACTCGCTTTCGAGGCGAGCGCTTTTGACCACTCAGCCATCTCTCCGCAAGAACAATCCTTAATTACTTACTCAACGCCTATCGGCGAAAAACCCTGCCAGCATCGCGCCGCACTCTTCAGCCAGCACCCCGCCGGTCACTGACACCCAATGATTAAGCCGCATATCGCGGGGTATATCAAGCAGCGTGCCGGCAGCTCCGGCTTTGGGGTCGTACGCCCCATACACCAGCCTATCCATCCGCGCCTGCACTATCGCGCCGGCGCACATCGGACACGGCTCGAGCGTAACATACAGGGTTGCACCTGAAAGCCTCCATGCGCCCAGGAAGCGCGCAGCCTCTCGTATGGCCAAGACCTCGGCGTGGGCCGTAGGGTCGCCCAGCGACTCCTTCAGGTTGTGCGCCCTGGCAATGATCTCGCCGGCCAGCGCAATCACCGCGCCCACCGGAGCCTCCCCGGCGCAGGCGGCCTTTCGCGCCTCGGCAATCGCCTCGAGCATGAACCGTCTATCCAGATCTAGCTGCACGTTCATTTTCAAGCGCACACCCTTGCCACGAGATATGTTACCATAGCAGTGAAGCGAAATCAACAACGTAAGCCGGAGGACTGAAAGCAATGAGCAGATTCCCGAGTGAGCGCGACACCTTGAGGTCCAAATTCCCCAAGATGCGAGAGGAGCCCACCGACCAGCGCCTGGGCCTCCCTCAGCCCCCGCTGCAAAAAGCGTATGCCCCAGACGCCCTGCTCATCGACCTTCCATCGCCGCGCGAGGTTGCTCTCGGCCCAACCGATCTATTCGAACTGATCGAACGCCGCCAGAGCCGCCGCGAATACTCAGACAAGCCAATTACCCTTCAGGAGCTCTCATTTCTCCTCTGGGCCACACAGGGGGTCAAGCGGATCGTCAGGGACGGCTTCGCCACGCTGCGCACTGTCCCATCGGGCGGCTCGCGTCACGCTTTCGAGACGTATCTGGCCGTGAACCGCGTAGTAGGGCTCGAGCCTGGCATCTACCGGTATCTCGCCCTGGAGCACAAGCTGATCCACGTATCGTCACCGCCCGATCTCCCTGCGAAGGTGGGCAAGGCCTGTTTCGGCCAGGACTTCGCAGGCACTGCAGCGGCGGTGTTCTTCTGGAGCTGCATACCGTATAGATGCGAATGGAGATACGCCGTGGCCGCCCACAAGACGCTGGCTCAGGACTCAGGGCACGTGTGCCAGAACCTCTACATAGCCTGCGAGGCGCTGGGCCTGGGCACTGTGGCTATCGGGTCGTATCACCAGGAGATGGCAGACGCGCTCTGCGGCCTTGACGGCACGGACGAGTTCGTAATTTACGCCGCCCCGGTGGGACGGGTTGGCGCCTAGTGTGGCAGTTGCCTGCGCGCCATTGCCATCCAGCCAAAGACAGCTCAAATTAGGGCATGTCTTTGCTGCCATCATATTGCAATTGGTTCACATATGCTCTATTATATACATGGCTGTTGTTCAAGCGCACGCGTTTCTAAGCATGCTGACTTGATCAATAGACTATCCAGACCAAGTGAGGCGTGATCAAGTTGGCATACGAGGACAAGACCCTGAATTGCCGCGACTGTGGCAGGGACTTCGTATTTACCGCCGGTGAGCAGGAGTTTTACGTGCAGCGTGGGTTCCAGAACGAGCCGTCGAGGTGCCCCGAGTGCCGTAGGGCCCGCAAGAGCATGAACAACTCGGGCAATCGCCAGATGTACGAGGCAGTCTGCTCGTCTTGCGGAAAGCCGGCATACGTGCCCTTCCAGCCCAGCGGCGACAAGCCGGTCTACTGCAGCGAGTGCTTCGCAGCGCAGAGGGCCAGCAGGCAGTACTAGTCGCAGTCGCCGGCGCATAGAGCGCCGCGAGCAGCATGCGATCAGCTAGCCATCCAAGCCCCGGAGGACGCAAGTCCACGGGGCTTTCTCGTTTCCTGAAGCGTTGTTGGCGCTAGTGAGCCCCGTCGCGCCCTGCCGGCAGGCTGACCGTGAACGTGGCCCCGCCAGGAGTATTGCGGGCCGATATGGAGCCCCCCTGCCGCTCGATCAGGCGCTTTGAAATGGCAAGCCCGAGGCCCGTCCCCTTGGGCTTGGTCGTGAAGAAGGGCTCAAACAGACGTGGCAGGTCTGCGTCAGGAATCGGGGGCCCACTGTCGCACACATCGATCAGCACGTCCTTTCCGTTCGGCCTCGCCCGCACGCATACCTGAGCGCGAGGCTGGCCGGAAACCGCCTCCACCGCGTTCTTCACCAGATTGAGCAGGACCTGGTTGAGCTGGTCCGGATCACACATCACCTCAAGCGAATCGGGGCCTTGAGATACCTCGAAGTCCACGCAAGTCGAATCAAGGCTCGACCGAATCACGCACTCCAGCTCGCCCAGAATCTCGCCCACCGGCACACTCCGCAGCGATGGCTCAGCAGGTCTCGCATAGCGCAAATAGTCGGATGCGATAGTGTTCATATGATCCAGTTGCCTGACGAGATTGCCCAACCACATCCTTCGCCGCAGGTCATCGTCTTCCGACATCACTAGCTGCGCGAGGCCCCGAGCCACCGAGATAGGATTTCGCAGTTCATGTACGACCTCCGCTGCCAGCTGGTTCGCCGCCGTAGTGCGCCTGGTCGCCGCCTCTCGCTCCCAGCCCCCGAGCGCGTTCATAAGCCACCATGCGGCCACAAGCAACGTCGCTGCGCTGGCCGCAGCTGCCCCAAACACGCTCATTGTCGCGGCGACAGTATTCGGAACGAGTTGCCGCGCCTCCACACTGGCCCACACATGTCCCGTGAGCTCAGCCCCATGGTAGAGAGGATAGGCTTGCGTCGCCGTCGTGCGGGCGCCCAGCATCTTGCCGTCAGCTTTCTCGTAGGAGATTTCGGGTCGCCCGGTCTGGTACACCCTGAAGTCCTCCGGCGGGCGCGCTCGGAAGAACGGCCGCACGTCCAGGCCTCGCCCGGCGGCAACCTCAAGGCTGAGCGCCCTGGAGTAATAGCCGACCTCCACACCAGGATAAGCCGCGCAGACCCTGTCCACCACTGGCTGGAGCGCCGCGTGCAGCGCTCGAGCCTGCTCTTCGGCCGGCAATTCGACCGCGCCCGCCGCTTCCAGGATAGCGTGCATGGAGCCGAACCTCCCGGCGAGCTCCAGGTCGAGCAGCCGGCAGACCGAGCGGAGTTCACGCTCGCGCGCCTGCCTCTCCACCGTGCCGAACAGAGGAACGCCGGCTGCGGCAATGACCGCCGCGGGTAGCAGAGCCGCGACGATCACTACCGCATACGCCTTCCACGCCATCACAGTGGGAAACAGCACACTCCTGAGCCTGCTCGTGGCCACGGCCAACACCCCTGACTGCCGGGTCAAAAGGATGAGCTGGCCGTGAAGCACTGTGAGCTCAGACCTCCGTCACTCCACACCAGCGCATACCCGACCTCGGCCTTGCCCATCTTGATCCCAAACCCTCCGGTGTAGGATAGATCCGCTGCGCCCTCCGCGAACGAGCCGAACGCCCCTACCCTGAGCGCCAGCTTGTCCCGGAGCCACACCTCAGCGCCGCCGGAGTACCATGGCTCCCCGCTGTCATCGTGCCTCACCACACCGTGGGCATCCACGGCCATGGTAAAGGCCTTGGAAGGCGCAAAGGCCACTCCTACCGATACCTCAGGGGTGAACTCCGTCTCCATCTTGACCCCGCCGCCGACAAGGCTCGTGGTTATGGATGATGCCTGCACCCCAGCGGACAAAGATCCGAGTCTCAGCAGAAGACCTGCATCGGTAGTCAAAGCCGCCCTCTCCGAGTCAGCCTGCTGCGCATATGCCAATGACAGGCCGAGTGAACACCAGTCGGCGACCTTCCTGCCAATGCCGTATGTCGCGTATTTCAGATCATGCTCGCCCTCTTCAGTCTTGCAGTAGACTAGGGCCAGTCCCCCGCCGCCCATTCCGCGGTCGAGGTCGCTCACGCCGGCATAGACAGTGTTGAACGCATCAAGGCCGGCGCTAGAGCCCGCTCCCAAGCTCAGGGTGACTTGCTCACTGTTGAACCCGTAAGCCCCAGGGTTGGTCCGTCCCGGATCGTGCTGATCGACAACCCCCACAAAGGTCCAGCCCATCGCCATCAGGCGCGCATTCGGAGGATACGGAAGTTCCAGAGCAGAGGCAGGCCCAGCGAGTATCGCCGCCGCCAGCCCCAGGGCCAGAGCGAATACCACAATCGCCCGGGCGCGCAGACCCGCAACACGCTTAAGCATCGCACTCACCTCTCCATTCCCGCGCCTCTACTTGCCCGGGTAGACGATTTTGGGGGTTATGAATATGAGGGTCTCCGTTTCGACCTGTGACTTCTTTGTGCTCGTGAAGAGCAGCCCTATCACGGGGAAGTCGCCCAGTATCGGGAACTTGCTCTTGCTCTCGTACTCCGACTTGAGTTGCAGCCCGCCGATGACCAGAGTCTCCCCATCACGCACCATGACCGTAGTCGACACCTTGCGCCTGTTCACAACGGGCAGCCCATTGGTGACCTCAACCGCGTCCGATACCTCCGGCTCGACCTTGAGGATGATCTCGCCCGTAGACGTTATCCTGGGCGTGAACTTCAGCGAGATGCCGGTCTTGATTGACTCCAGCCGAGTTGTGGTCGTCGTCTCAGTCGTAGATGTCGAGACAGTCACATACTTCTCCCTGCCCAGGAAGATCTCAGCCGTCTGACCGTCCATCGCCATTAGCTTAGGCGTAGCGTGAATCTCCGCCTTGCCCGAGTCCACCAGATACTTGATAGCGCCCAGCACATGGTTCAGACCCCCTGCCAGGTTGAGCTTGCCGCTCCACACTCCCGACACGAAGTCGATGAACCCCGACGCGGGAAGCGTCGAATCTCCCGTGCCGCCGCTCCCCTCATACCGCCAGTCCGACCTGAGCGACCTGCCCGCATCGGCAGTCACCTCGATCACCAGCGCCTCCATGACAACCTGCTTGTCTATCATGGCAAGATCCGCCTTGACCCGGTCGATCACCTGCTGAGTTCCGGTGATCACGATGACATTGGCAACCGCGTCCACCTTCACATTGGGCTTGAAAAAGTCCGAAAGAAGCTTGGAAGCCGCGTCAGCGTTGACATACCTGAGGTTCACAACCTCGGTTTTCGTGAACATAGGATATGCAGGGTTCTTATCGTCAGCCGAGCCGACTATGTAGTAGCTACCCACCCGGACCCACGTGTACCCCAGCGGCGCCACTATCATGTCGAGGGCCTCTTCCAAAGGCACATCCATGAGTTCCAGCGTAATCCATCCCTGAACAGACGGCTCAGCAAGGATGTTGATGCCGGTTT
>CAYZHL010000189.1:0-1061 GCA_964478095.1 uncultured Clostridia bacterium
ACTGTCGTCCTACCTGATTGCCGCGTGCGTGCTCTTCGCAGCATTGTCACTCTGCATGCTCATATGGCGCTGGAGGAGTATGACTTCAAAGCGCAGCTATAGAGAACCCTATGATCAGACTGTGTCGCGCGACTTCGCTTTCTTCCTTACGGCGCTGCTGTTTGTGGCGTCAGCGGTGATCGTGTCGATTGGGACCAGCGCGCCGCTGCTCACAAGCTTCTCTGGGAATCCGTCCTCTGTCGGACAGGCGTTCTACAACATGACTAACGCCCCGTTGGGATTCCTGCTGATGCTGATAGTTGCGGTATGCCCGCATCTGGCCTACGGCTCTTCGACGCCTGCGCAGGTGGGCAAAGCGATGCTGATCCCGGCTGTTGCGGCTGTGGTGCTCACCGTAGTTGCCGTGCTGCTCGGAGCTACCGGCGTGTGGTTTGTGCTGTTCCTGTTTGCAGCGTTCCTCGCATTTGCAGGCAATCTGGCAGTGCTGACCAAGCGCGTTCGGGCGCGCATGAGCCTGCGGGTGATGGGTGGTCTCATCGCTCACCTGGGCATAGCATTGATCTTGGTCGGAGTCATCACTACGTCTGCCTACAACCGGACTGAAACCCTCAGTTTGCAGGCGGGCAAGGAACACACAGTGTTTGGCTGGAAGGTTGTTTATGTTACTCGCGACGAATTCGAAAGCGCCGGCAGTAGCCGGCCGTCGGTTGCCTGGAATCTGGACGTGTCCAGGCCCGGAAGCGACAATGCCATTGCCGCCCGACCATACATGCGCCCCACCAATCAGGGAATGCTGCGCCATCCGGCCATAGTGTCCACGTTCGCGACCGACCTCTACATCTCCCCGCTTCAGGAGGATGCATCTCGGGGGCCGTCATGGGCTGACAATGCGGACGAGTACAGGCTGCACAAGGGTGAGCAGGTGGAGGTCGACGGCCTGGCCGTGAAGTTCGTGGGGTTCGACATGAGCCAGCACCTGGGCGAGAACGTGATGGCGGTAGGCGCCGCTCTCGAGGTGACAGACGTTTCGTCCGGTCGAGCATTGGGGACTGTAACTCCGG
>CAYZHL010000189.1:1071-5519 GCA_964478095.1 uncultured Clostridia bacterium
GTGCTTGGCTTCGCCGCAGGTGGGCAAGTGCAGACGGATGCGATCATCAACCTGGATTCCGCGGATACGGCGGATTCCGCGGATACGGCGGATTCCGCGGATACGGCGGATGCAGCGGATGTGGCGGACTCCGGCCATGTTGCTGACTCGCCGAGGGTGGCGTTCAGACTCACGTCGATTGACGCAGGCGCGGGCGTAGCTGTGCTTCGCATGAGCAGATTGCTGCCCGAGGACGACGTGCAGGCGAACAGGAGCAGCCAGCCTTCCGTGACGCTGGAGATCAGCGTGAAACCCTTTGCTAGCTTGCTATGGGTTGGCGCCGTACTCCTGCTGGTCGGCACGGCTGTGGCGGTTGTGAGGAGAGCGCAGGAGGCGTCCGTTCGCTAAGCGTCTGGGTCGTTCAGTGCGCCGATTGCCCAGCTTGCTGCCTCATTAGAGAGTTCGTCCGTAAGCCGCCTGGGAGCCGCATCAGGAACTCCCAGGCGGCGCTGTGCCCTGCGGCACAGCTTTTTCGGGCAACCTAGGTCGGTTTGCCTTGGCCTCGTGAAAATCCTAGCCCACAGGGCATAGGCCTGCCGAAACCGCCGGCTGTCGCCGCGCCCCGCGGAATCCCCCGCTACTAACACCCCAGCCAGAAGGCACGTAGCTCAGCTGGCATGTCAGGCTTCATTGGCTATAATTGGGTTGTACTGACCGGTCAGTCTATTCGGATGGCGACTGATCGTTCCAGAACCTGCGGAGGGCGGGGACGCTGTTTGAGTCCGGGTGTTCGGCGTTTCGGCTTTGCCGGTTCGATCCCCCGGTTCATAGTGAGGCGCCGCATAGCAATCCTTGTTGTTGCGGCTGTCATGCTCGTGCCCTCGGTGTACGGCACGCTGAACATCAGGGTCGAATACGACCTGCTGAAGTACCTGCCCACGAGTTTGGAGTCAGTACGCGGATATGAAGTGCTGGACCGCGAGTTTCGGTACGCGGAGCGAGCGGCGGTAGTGGTCCGGGGCCAGCCTGACTGGGCTGTGCTTGCCCTCAAGGACAGACTCTCGAGGATAGACGGGGTGTCGTCGGTTTTCTGGCTGTCGGACTTGGCCGATCCGACCATTCCCCATGACTACCTGGGCGAGAGACTGGTGTCGCAGTTCTACATGGGAGACGAGGGAGATACCACCTTCCTGCTCGTCAGCTTGGCCAAGGATGGCTCCTCGCCCCGAACTGTGCGGGCGATAGACGACATCAAGCGCCTGCTCGGCGAAGAACAGTATCTTGTGGGCGAGGTAGTCAGCGGAATCGAGATGAAGGAACTGGGTATGAGCCAGATGCCCAAGATGGTCCGGACCGCTGCAGCGCTGATTTTCCTGGTGCTGATGGTCACATTGCCTTCAGCGGCCATGCCCTTCGTGTTCATGATCACCATAGGCGCCGCATACGCCTACAACATGGCCATATCATATGCACTGGGCCAGAAGGTATCCTACCTAACCAGTTCCGTCGCCGCCGCCATGCAGCTGGGTGTGACCATGGATTATTGCATTTTCCTCATGCACAGTTTCCATGCCCAGCGAAAACAGGGCCTTGCCGGCGAAGGCACAGCGGGCGCAGAGGCAGGCGTGAAGGTAGGCGCGGAAACAGGCGCGAGGTCAGGGGCTGAAGCAGGAGCAAAGGCAAGTGCAGAGGCAGCGATGGAGCGGGCGATTGCCAGGACTGCTAATGCGATCCTGTCGAGCGCGCTGACTACGGCTGCAGGCTTTGCGGCACTGGCGTTGATGCGTGTGCGCCTGGGCGCGGATATGGGTCTGTTAATGGCAAGGGGTGTTCTGTTGTCGGTGGTGTGTACGCTTTTGATACTCCCCAGCCTGGTGCTGGTATTCCAGAACGTCATCGACAAATTGACCCACCCAGTGCTGCTTCCGCATTTCCGCGGTCTGGCGTCCTTGGTGGTACGCAAACGAATTCCTGTGTTTGCTGTGGCTCTCCTGGCGCTGCTGCTGGGATACGTCGGCTCATCGCGGGTGAGCCTGAGTTACGATACTGAGAGTAGTTTCCCCGCGACATGCCGTCGGTTGCAGCTATGGAAGAGTTTCGTGATGTGGTCAGTGGGCTGAAAGAGATATATGTCGTTGCAGCGGGAATGCCCGGCTGGCGGCTTCAGCGTGTGACCGCGGCGCTTCGCGGCATTCATGGCGTGGCCGACGCGAGTTGCTTGGCTGATGTGGTCGATCCCGCCGTGCCGCCGGACTTTGTGCCGGCAAGTGTCGCATCACGGTACGTGGCAGGCGAGTACAGCGCAGCCATAGTGAGCATCGACGGCGCGGCAACCTACGACGCCACGAACGAGCTGATTGCCGACATTCGGGAGATCCTGCCGCGCGAGCCGGATGGCGCTCGGGTGTACCTCACCGGCGGGCCGGTGATATCCAGCGATCTCATGAGGCTTACTTCACACGACATATCCGTCGTCAACATCGTATCGGTTGCAGCCATCTTCATCATTGTCGCTATAGCGTTCCGCTCGCTCACTGCGCCGGTTGTGCTGGTGGCGGCTATTCAGTGCGCCATTTGGCTCAACCAGTCGATTTCGTACTTCACCCACACTCCGCTATTCTTCTTCTCAGGCTTGGCCATCAATGCCATCCAATTGGGCGCCACCGTGGATTATGCGATACTGATGGCCAGCGCTTTCAGGGAAAGGCTCGGCACGTGTACGCCTGCACACGCAATGAGATTGGCAGTGGAGGAGAGCGGTCCGGCCATTTTGTGCAGTGGAGGCGCGATGTTTGCGGCCATCATGGGAGTGTACGCATCAACCAGCCTGAGGGCGGTAAAGGACCTTGCTGTGCTGCTCGCCAGGGGCGCGATTGTGAGCACGATGGTGGCTACCGTGCTGCTGCCGGCTGTTCTGCTTGTGGCTCATCCGCTGCTCGCGGAGACCTCTCGGGGCTGGCCTGAAGGGACAAGCAATGGGCCCGATTCATGATGCTTGAGACCTGACGCATGATGCCCGACGCATGATGAATGATGCCTGACGCATGATGCCTGTCGCCTGATGCTGGGTTGCTGGAACCCGTAGTGCCATGTTTTCGGGATTGGGGTGTCTCAGATGAAGGAGACCACACAGAGATCGGCGCTCTGCCTGTGCGAGCTGTTCATCCTGATTGCAGCTGGAAAGCCCGCGACTGGGGGTCAATCCGCAGCCAGAGGTTGCACTATGGCGCATCCGGTTCGCCGGCGGCGGGAACGGGAACGGGATCGGGATCGGGCTCGGGAGGCGTTGCGGCATTCTCGGCAGACGTGTGCGTTCCGATGATCGTGCAGATCAGCTCGGATGTGCCGCTTCCGTCATGCAGGCACATCGAGGCCCCGGGCGCCGCTACCGTGCTGGTGGGGAAGGATCTCAGGGTCAACCGGATGCTGTTCCCTGCGCCCGATGCGTCGGCCTCGCTGATTCTGGAGGGAGACGATCTGCGTCCGGCAGGGTTTGATGTATCGGTAATACCTGCGATGCCTCCAGTGTCTCAGCTGGACGTAGTCGATCAGCTGCGGGGATTCGCCGCCGGTGCTATGGCGCTGGTTGCGGCTGCCCGGGAGGCTGAGGCGGGCGCGTCGCGTCTTTCGGAGGGTGGGCGCGCGCTGGAAGTGGGCGTTGCCGCTCTGCAAGACGGGTTGCGCGACCTGGCGCGTTTGGCAGATGCGCACTACGCGATGGCCAAAGCGATGAACGACGGGCTCACCGGACAGGTTCTGGAGGCGCCGCTGCAGCTTGTGCAGCTGGCGGAGGCGGACCTTGCGATCCTGACGCAGATTACCGAGGCCGTAGGCTCGGTCATGTCGATGCTGCCTGTGGATCTGTTGGGCGGGGCTGAGGGCACGGGCGGAAGTGGGCTGGGGCAGTCGGGTACGGCTGCAGGATTCGCCGAGCGCATTGTGTCCGGTGTGACAGACGCCGACGCGGCGGCCCAAACCGTGTCCCGAGCGCTTGCGTCGCAGGCGCAGACGGCTGCTTCGGCCAAGTCGGCCAGCTCGGACGCTTTGGCCGCAGCGGGGGCATTGGCGCGGGCCAACCCGTCTATTGCCAAGTCTCCGGAATACGCCGCCCTGCCCTCTGCGTTGAAGAAGCAAGATGCGGCCGTGAACATGCTCAGCGCAGGAGGCAGGGTCGGGTTTTCGCAGGCGCCCTCGCTGACGCAGTTGGCCGACACGGCCCGCGGGTTGGCATCCAACACGGCCAGGCTGAAACTCGGGGCCAACTTGGTGTCCGGGTACCTGTCGAACTCTGATGAGCTGGTTGCACAGGCCACGCAGGCAGTGGCCGCTCTCAATGCCGTGGTGTACGGCGGTGAGGTTGAAGGTAATGCGATACCTGGGATGAGTGTCCTGTGCGAGGGACTGAGGCAGATAGACGCAGGGCTGCACGACTTGAAGCGCGGGACCGCGCTGCTGGCTGAGGGCGGGAC
>CAYZHL010000190.1:0-1699 GCA_964478095.1 uncultured Clostridia bacterium
CAGCCCCAGGGGGCCGTGGCAGTACACGGGGCCTGTGGTTGTTCTCATCGACGAATTCGTCGTTAGCAGCGCTGAGCATTTCGCTGCAGGAATGCATGATTCGGGGCGCGCTACTACGGTCGGGCATACGACTGCAGGGTCCAGCGGAAACCCGGTCCCTCTTGAAGTGAGCGGTTTCAGGTTTCAGGTATCCAGGTGGCGGGAGTACCGCGCTGATGGTTCGCTGATAGAAGGACACGGTGTGCCTGCGGATATCGCCGTCAGGCCTACCGTCGCCGACCTCGCGAACGGCGTCGACCGAGTACTGGCGGCCGCCATAGACTACCTCGACCACCTCGCGTCGAGGTGAGGCAAGGCTGAGGAAGATTCGATGCAAGGGTCAGGCAGGGGAAGGGTTCCCCTGCCTGCATATTACCTGGAGCTTTTCTATATCTCCCCTTCGCCTGCTTTCGTTGCTCGGTCAAGCGCGCGGTTGATCTCACGCCTGACAGCGGCGCTGAACACGTTTCCGCCCTTCTCGATGGCTTTGAGGGCGTCCAGAGCTGCCTCGGCTGAAGAAGTGCCGGGATAAGCCTTGGCGTAGGCCTTCAGGGCCTCGATCACATCCGGCCGCACACGCTTTGTAGTGTAGTCATAGTGAGGCGTGTTGTTTGTCCCCATGAGAAGAGCGGCCAGCTCTCGCTTGAAGTGGGTTCTGGCCTCTTCGGCGAAAGCCGAATCCGGATACTTGGCCAGGTACGCTTCCCAGGACGCCACACGCCTGCCCAGCTCGGCCAGGGGAACTACTATGGCCGCGTCGTACTGCCAGCGCTCGTTGCGCTCACGGTCGTCAAGGCCGACGAAATCTGCGGCGGCCGAAGTCAATAGCCAGCCGAATTGCTCAGCGCTGAAGCCCGGACGCGGAACAACTGTCCACGTGCCTTCACCATCATAGACCGCGTTGAGTCCAGCCCTCTGGTACTCGCTTGAAGTGTTGAGCTGCGATGCAAGCCTCGGAAGACGCTCATATGCGGCCTGCGCCGCCTCGCCGGTCTTCGGAGGGTCCGCAAGTCCTGCCCGCTTCTCCAGCGACATGCCCTCGGCTCCGGCTATGGTCAGATGGAATTGCCTGAACTCGCGGAAAGCGTCTTCCCGGAAGTACGGCGGCGCCAGTTCGAACCGGGCCTTGTACTCCGTCACGGCCTTTTCCACCGCCTCGGCAGGCTTCGACCTGTCGAATGATGCGATGTATTCGGCGTACGCTTCGGGGGTGAAGATAGGCGTCACGTCTACCGCGGCGATTGCCAACTGGCGACCGGTCCACCGCCACACGGTCCTGACCATCCCGATAGAATTGGCGTGAGCCACAGCCCACACCTTCTGATACGTCACCAGTTCGTTGAGGCCTGTGCGGGAGATCGGAGCAACCTCAAGTCCGCCCACGTCATCGATACTGATGTCAATAGGCCCGATGAGCTTGCCCGATTTTGAGTATATGCCGTCGTAGTAGTCAAATTCTGGTCCGGAGGCCGAGCCGGGCCCGGGAAGACCCAGCATGAACTGCCGGCCACGCTGCGAGTCGCTGATCCTAACCCTGCAGTAGTCGAGGCCATGAGCGTCAAGCTGCGCCCCGCGGGCCAGGGCCTGGGGATCGCCGAGGAAACGAGGCTTGCCGCCTTGGAACGACACGACGAACGGGTTTGTGATCCCCCCAGATCCT
>CAYZHL010000190.1:1764-5503 GCA_964478095.1 uncultured Clostridia bacterium
CCCATCGCCGTATGGAGGACCCACCAGGAGAATGGAGTCATCTACGCCGTCGCCCGTGACGTCTGCCTGAGCGCGGGCGTGGATTCGGTCGTCCGCGGGCAGCGTTTGCGCCGCAGACGCCGGCAGCGATATGAATCCTGCAACCGCTGCAAGTGTGATAGCGATTGCAGCCGTAATCGCGGCTGATGCTCGCAATCGCGTATCGCGCATCCGCATTGTATGCACCTCTATTTGGAACGGATTTTGGGGCATGAGTTGCCCACAAACAGATTGTATCAGCTGTTTGACCAGTTTTGGCAGGTAGTATGTGGAGACGGCTCCCATACCGAACCCGTGGCCGGTCGTTTATCGCCATACGTTAAATACTTATTGACATACGGCAAATATGGCTGCTATCATGTACCAAAGCGGACGCAGAAAGGCGGGTTGATGCACATGGCGCGCGGCGGTACTCGCTGTGTGGCATACGGGGACAGTAAGGCAATGGCCCGGACGCTTCGCAAAGCTGCAGGTTTCTTCTTCTGGGCGCTGGCGATTTGCGCGGCGATCGCCCTGGTAGCCTTAATAGTGACGCTGTTGCTGTCTGAAGCCAGGTTTGAGGGCGCAGGTCTCGACAGCCTCCTGGGCCGTGAGGCCCTGGACCTCAAGAAGCGCGTAATAGATGCAATTCAAGCTGGAACGGCAAGCCCCGGGGCTGTGCGGGCGCTCGTGTCTGCCGGGGCTTTTGGAATGTGTGTTGTCTGTGCCGTCTGGGCTATCGTGCTCAACCAGTTGCGCGGGATATTGAAGAGTGTCGAGGATGGCCGCCCGTTTGAGCCGGCCAATGCCAGGCGAGTGGCGATAATGGGATGGACGTTCGTGGTAGGCTCGCCGCTCTTTGCGTGCCTAGATGCACTGGGTGTTCGCGTCGCCCTGCGAGTCGTTGACATATCGGGGGTTCACTTCAGGTTCACGCTCAATGCCTCTACTCTGTCTGCAGGGCTCGTCTTGCTAGTGCTAGCTGCGGTATTTCGGCATGGGAGTTATCTTCAGGGCGAATACGATGCAACCCTGTAGTGGAGGCACATATCTTGCGCGGAAGGGCTGGTGGAGCCCATGGCCATAGTGATCAGGCTCGATAGAGTGCTTGCGGACAGGAAAATGCAGCTTACACAGCTTGCCAGCCGGATCGGGATAACTCTCGCCAATCTGTCGAACCTCAAGACAGGCAAGGTGCGTGCGATCAGGTTTACGACCCTTGACGCCATATGCAGAGAGCTTGGCTGTCAGCCAGGCGACATACTCGAATACGAGCCGAGCATCGGCGAAGAGGAATGGGACAACGATGCTGACTAGCCGTACGGGCAGTAACTCTTCGCCCGGCAGTGCGATGTATGAGATCGAGCATACTACTGGAACAAAAGGAGGCGCTGTTGGGGGGCGCTTTCTATATTCCCACACGGCCGAGCCGAGGCATTCTGTCACATACTGCTCCAACAGGCAGGAGGTAGTTGCAGTCCCGTCGAATTCCGACACAGTGAAGGATATGATTTCCTCGCGGGCCATAGAACACATACCGATTAGCGATTTTTGTCTGACGCCTAACCAAACCCATCGCCGATTGCGGCAAGGAGCACGAAAGCTATCTTGCATTGTCCCCCTTCGCAGGAGAAATGGCATCTAGGTCGAATTCATCATGCCAAGTTTGCGTGTGCGCGGTTGCACGCGTCCAGGTGTAGGCCGGATCGTCGCGGTGTGAGAAAGGGAGGATGCCATGCAACATCCAGCGGAACTGGTCTTCGGTTCGGGAGCTGAACCACCCCCGGCGAACTGCCGCGGCTCAGCTGCGTGTTGCGGTCATGATGCACTCGATTGCATGGGCTGAGATGAACCAATACCGATGGAAGGTGGGTCTGATAGGCATGGAGTTTGGTTGGTGGACGATTGTGCCGCCGCTTGTGGCAATCACATTGGCGCTCGTCACGAAGAAGGTCATACTGTCGCTGGGAGTCGGAATTCTCTCGGGCGCCCTGATTGCATCGCATTTCAGCATCGTCGGCATGTTCACTGTCGCGGCAACGACCTTCTGGGAGAAGATCACCGACATGTGGAACGTGTCGATTCTGATTTTCCTGGTGTGCCTGGGTGTCCTCACGTATCTGGTGACTATCGCCGGGGGCGCTAAGGCATACGGAGACTGGGCAACCAAACGGATCAAGTCGCGTGCAGGAGCGCAGCTTGCAAGTCTTCTACTAGGGATCTTGATCTTTATCGACGACTACTTCAACTGCCTTACTGTGGGCACCGTTATGATTCCGGTGACCGACCGGCATCGTGTGTCGCGCGCGAAGCTTGCCTACATTATTGATGCAACCGCCGCTCCAGTGTGCGTGATCGCGCCCGTGTCGAGCTGGGTTGTGACCATAATGTCAACCATGGGCGACAAGTTTAGGGCCACCGGCATCGAGATGGAACCGTTCGTCGCATTCCTGCGAACTCTTCCTCTCAATCTCTACGCCTGGCTGACTCTGGGCATGGTGGCCGTCGTCGCGATTCTTGAACTTGATTTCGGGCCGATGGAGAAGTTTGAACACGAAGCCAGGGCTACAGGCAACGTGAACGCGGCCAAGCCTGCCGGCACTGAGCGGCGTCAGCCCGCGATTAGCTCCAAAGGCACGGTGTGGGACCTGCTCGTTCCCGTTATAGGGCTGATCATCTTCGCCATCGTCATGATGGCGTACACCGGCGGTTACTGGTCCGGCGAGGGGATGTCTTTCCTCGATGCCATCAAGAACACAGATTCGGCCACGGCCCTGATGTACGCGGGTTTCTTGGGCCTTGCGCTCACTCTTGTGGTTGTGTTGCCTAGGGGAGTGGTATCGGTCAACCGAATACCTGAGGCCATATGGGGCGGGTTCCTGGCCATGCTGCCCGCCATCATAATCCTGATATTCGCCTGGACGATCGGCGGGGTCATCGGCCAGCTAGGCACGGGCGAATTCCTGGCGCATCAGGTAGGAGTGCACCTCAATCCGGCGTGGTACCCTGTGATCATGTTCCTGCTGGCCTGCTTGATCGCGTTCTCCACAGGCACTAGCTGGGGCACGTTCGCGATCATGGTACCGATAGCAATCGACTTCGCAGTGCTGCTGGAGCCCAAGATCATGCTGGGCATGATTGGGGCGGCGCTGGCGGGCGCGGTATACGGCGACCACTGTTCGCCCATATCCGACACCACGATTCTCAGCTCCACGGGCGCGCAGTGCAGCCATATCGACCACGTGTCCACGCAATTGCCGTATGCAACGGTGGCAGCGGCTGCAGTTGCGATCGGCTACGTTTTCTACGGATTCTTCGCGCTAACCGGGGCTTCGACGGGCCTGACGGCAACCCTGACTCTGTTGGTCGCGGCAGCTGTGCTGTACGTGATGATCAGGGTGCTTCACGCGCGATCCCTCAAGAGAGAGGCAGTTGCAGGCAGAGCCGTAGGTAAGTGATGGCCGAGCGCCGGTGTGCGCCACGTAGCTGTGACGGACGAGGCGGGGAGGGATCCCCGCCCGTCTGGCTGTACACCGTTGCTCCGGCTGCCGATCCGCCCGCTTGTGGCCGTGATGCCCAAACGGTAGAATGAGAAAGAGCAGAGGGGGCACCGACATGGCGCGATTCGGAATTCATCTTTCTATATCGGGCGGGGTTGCACAGGCAGCGGCGCGCGCTCTCGAACTGGGCTGCGACACATTCCAAATATTCAGCCGCAATC
>CAYZHL010000191.1:0-5421 GCA_964478095.1 uncultured Clostridia bacterium
TACGAAGACCCAACCCCAGGCGCGGCGGTTAGCCTATGCACATTTCGGCCGCCGACTATGCACTTTCTACTTGCCAAACAGACGCTAGATGACCTGCTAATCGCCTTGATCGAGAGAGGAGCAAATTCCCGTGCTCAAACTCAACAAGAACATCAAGGTCGCTTTCGCGATCTGCGTCACCACGCGCGTACGAACCGAAGATGCATACACTGACTACTCCGTGCTTCTGGGCAATGCGGATGAGTCCGACTCGGCCCGCATCACTTCGCGGGGGGCCTTCCCAGGACCCAGGCCCGTAAGGATATGCTGGCAGGCAGAGAAGGAATGCGCGCGTGTTGCGTTGAACAAGACGGCTGGAGGAAGCTTGGCCAGAGCTGGGATGGCTGGGCGATTATGTACGAGGGGGAGATGCCTGTGACCAAGAGAAGGGCGAGATTCGCGTGGACTGTCGTGGCGCTGTTTGTGGCTATGTCCGTCTGCGCATGGAGGCCTATAGCGGCGACGGCGGCGAGCCCTGCCGAGCGCGACACTTGCGGCATTATCGCGTTCCTTACAGATTGGGGCGCCCGCGATTTCTACGTAGGGGCCGCCAAGGGCGTGGCCTATTCGGTGTTCCCGGAGGCGCGTCTAGTCGATATCACCCACGAGATCGAGCCGTACAACATCATGGAGGGCGCAGTGACCCTGCTTCTTGCAGCTAGGGAATTCCCCTCCGGCACAGTATTCGTGGCTGTCGTGGATCCCGGGGTGGGCACTGAAAGGCGCCCGATAGCTGTAAGGACTGCGGACGGCAGGTTCTTCATTGGCCCGGACAACGGGATATTCACCATGGTCATGCAGGAGTTCGGCATCGATGAGGTTCGAACCATCACCAACCGGGCGTTCATGCGCCCTGGGCCCACATCATACTCGTTCCACGGGCGCGACATTTTCACTCCTACCGCCGCCAATTTGGCCGCGGGCCGCAAGTTCGCCGAGGTCGGGCCCCTGGTGGACGAGGTGCTTGTGCTCGACATCGAGGCGGCGCGCGTTCAGGACGGAAAGGCATACGGGGAGATCGTGCTGGTTGACCAGTACGGGAACTTGCAGGCCAACATCGGTCGCGACCTCCTGGCTGAGCTGGGGCTGACATACGGAGACACGGCCTTGGTGACTGTGGGCGGCAAGACCATTCCCAGCAAGTTCGTGAATACATACGGCGATGTTCCCGAAGGCGATCACCTGATCTTCATCGCCAGCACGGACTGGGTGGAGATTTCTGTCAATATGGATGACGCCAAAGCGGCCTTCGGGGCGCAGATCGGGTCTCCTGTCGTGATTGAGAAGGCCAGGTAAACGTGTGCGCAATGTGGGCCGGGCAGGGCCTCGGGGAGTGGCTACATGCTAGTTACTGATTTGAAACAGTGTCATCTGGAAGAAGCCTGTGAGCTCTTTGCTGCCACCTATCGCTGTCAACGCGAGTCGGTACCCATACTGGACGAGGGCAATGGAAGTGCAGAAAGAGTACTGCCCATGCTGAAATGGTGCCTGGAAGAGCATCCGGGCACGGCAGTCTTTGAAAACGGCAAGATGATTGCCTTCATGACGGGGTTCTACATCGACGAACTCCTGGGCGTACACAGGGGAGCACTGTGTCCTGAATGGGCCCATGCGTCCACGGATGAGAAATCCTTCGAGACTCATCGTCTCATGTATCAGGCGTTAGGACAGAACTGGGTCGAGGACGGATGCCTCACTCATGCTATCTACTTCATGAACTATGCCCGCGAGGCACTGGACGCTTTCGTCTGGAATGGCTTCGGAAGCATATGCGTCGATGCCGTTCGCGCTGTTGAGCCCATAAGCGCGGAGGCCGCGCCGGAGGGAGTCCGTATTGCCGCGATACGGGAAGAAGACATACCGGTCTGGGTATCCCTGGTAGATGGGCACGATCGGCATGTGGCCAAGTCGCCTGCGTTCAAGCCGTACCTGGAGCCCGAAAGTTCGGCCGGTCTTGGAGACGTGTTGAGGCAGCCCGGGAATCATGCATGGCTGGCATGGCATGGCAACGAAGCTGTGGGGTACATGAAAGTAGCGCCGGTTGAGGACGGGACTGCCTGGATTGTCAATGGAGAGAGGAAATTCGCTGTGAACGGCGCCTATGTGAAGCCTGAATACAGAGAAATGGGCATTGCCAAGTCGCTGCTCTCAGCCATCATGGAGTGGGCACTGAGAGAAGGGTTTGTACGGTGTTCAGTGGAGTTCGAGGCGACGAATGTGGAGGCATGCCGGTTCTGGCTGAAGTATTTTGAGCCTGTATGCAGGTCCATGGTTCGGAGGCTGGACGAGAGGATACTGAACACTATCTGAGGAGAGGCTGTACAGAAGACGAGGGGGCGGGATGGACCCGCCCCTTCACTGATAGCCATGACGAACCGGGAGACTAGACGAAGTTGGAAACCTGGAAACGTGCAGACAACCTATCTGCCCACCTGGATCTGATCGATAGCCACCGCGGCAGGCCCGCCCTCCGTACGGGGATGCGAGAAGACCTGCAGATACACTGGCGTTCCTTCGCCGATCCAACCCATGTCGATGACTGCGGGGCTGTCCATGCCCGACAGTTGGAGCGCCACCTTGCCTGGGTACACCTTGAGCCCGACCCACTCGGGCGCCTTCGCCGGCGTGATCGGGAGGTAGCCCTCACTTCCATACTTTTCGGGACCGTGGGTGTTGATGAACACGACCGAACCCTCGCCCTCATCAGTCGTGCAGGCGATGTGCACCCAAACAGTCTGCAGAACCCACACGTCGGAGTGCCAGGAAGAGGCGAGTGTGATCACAAACCCTGTTGTGAGCGACGGATCGGTCTTGATCAGTATCAGGCCTGGCTGTGTTTCGAACGACCGGTCAACAGTAAAAACCGGCTGCCTGGACTGGATGCCGGTCTTTCCCCATGAATTGCCCTGGGGTACGTTGACAACGAGTCTCCCCGATTCGAATCTAGCAAACCTTCCGAAGTCGCCTCCTACCACGGCGACGGGATCCCACCGATTGCCCAGACCATTGTCAAAGTCCTCTGTCATGGATGGCTGGGCGATTGAGAACGGAAGCCCGGACGGCGATGCAGCCGGCGCCATCGGTGCGCCGGAGAACGTGATCGACTTGATCTCGTCCGTGTCATACGTGACTGTAGCGCCATTCTGGAATATTATGGTCATTGGGGCGCCGCAGACAATGGAGACGGGGAAGGACGCGAGAGTAAGCGCGAGAACGCACAGAGCAAGAGTCCTCTTCATGAAATCGCCTCCTCAAGTTGGCTCACGCCTGACGAGACTGATGAGCGATGATTCTGCAAACGCACGCTCTTTCCTTCGGTCTCCATGGCCGCAGTGTCGGAAAATCTCGGACTACCGCCGATCAGGCAGTATTCGCTCTACTGCTTTCCGGTGACGGAGCACCCGTCGAACTGGACATACGGAAGCCTCATATCGGCTATCTCTACCAACTCGCGCGATACTCCAGCCACTTGCCGGAGTAGCTCGTAGATATTCCCGGCGGGGCAGACGGTCTTGCCGGCTTCGATGTAGTAGCCACCCTTGACCACGCCGGAAAAATCCCCGCTCACTTCGTCCAAGTTTCCAGAGAACCTGTTCACGATGATCCCCTTGGAGCATGCAGCTATCATCTCGTCTAGCGAGCGTTCGCCCGGGGCGATTGCGAAGTTGGTAGGTCCGATAGACGGCGTATTCTGATCGGTACCTGCGGCGCGCCCGTTCGAGGCGACTCCGTCTTTTCGGGCAGTGTAGCAGTTGTAAAGGTAGTGATTGAGCACGCCGTCCTTTACGAGCTCGAGACGGCGCGCCGGCACGCCCTCCCTGTCGAAGGCGGTTGAGCTGGCGCCTCCGGGAATCGATGGGTCATCGATTACAGAGAGTAGCGGCGACAGAACTTGCGCCCCAAGCATCCCTTTCCACTTGGACCGGCCGGTCTGGACATTCTCTGCATCGGACGAGAACGTGATAGGGGAGACGATCAAGTCCATTCCTGCATAGGGAGCGACGATCACGGCGCCTTTGAAACTGGGTATGGTCGTCGCCCCTAAAGTGGCGACGACCTTTTCGCCCAGCTTGCGTCCTAGAGCGGCTGGGTCCATGCCGGACATCCGGCTCGACGCGCCTACTTCCATGTCGAAGGATGACACCGTCTCGCCGTCGCGGGCGAACGCCATTGCCTGACATACGAATAAGCTGCGTTTTTCGGAGAGACGGATTCCCCGGGAGTTGGCGATGGCCTTCTCTGAGACTTCTATGGTGTACATCGCCGAATCCAGAGTCACTCTCGGGTCCGCGCCGCGTGCCGCTTCCAGCATGAGGCGGCCTTGATCCAGCGCGTCTCGGAGGGCGAGTTCCTCAGCCGACTCATCATAGATGCCAAGCACTGGCTCGGCGGGCGCGGGATCGGGGAGGGAATGGTTGGGATCTTCCGGCGAGGCATGGGCTATGGCCATGGCGGCGGAAAGCGCGTTTTCGAGCGACTCGGAGGTGAGAAGATTCGTAGCTGCGAAACCCAGCCTGGCGCCGTTCGATCCGCCGATGAGCACCCGTATGCCCACGCCTTCATAGGTATCGCCTTTGGGAACCTGGAGGTCGTTCTTTTCGAACATGGCCTCGAGTTTCCTGGCTTTTCTGTAGAATACCTCCGCATCGGCCGCGCCCATGGCCCGAGCGCGCCGGACCAGATCGTCGCAGAGATCGAGATGCATCGAACCATTCCCTCCTCTACTCATGGCGCCCTCCGACAGTGACCCGGCAGCGCAGGTAAGGGCCTCCGGCATCTACCTTGGCCGGCTGCCATTTGCCGCAATGGCCTGCGCCAAGGCTGCAAACGAAGTCCGACGACACTGCGTCTACGCTCTGCAGTACTTCGAAGGCCTGCCCTGAAATGGTTATGCCCTTGACCAGCTCTCCGAGCTTGCCGTGTTTGATGACGTAGCCTTCCGCGACTCCGAACATGAACTCGGCTGTGGAGTCGGCTTGCCCGCCGCCGGCGCCCATCTCGCGGAGAAGCAGGCCATCGTCGATGCCTGCAATCATCTGGTCCAGATCGTCCTTCCCGGGGAGTATGCATGTGTTTGTCATGCGGATAAGAGGCTCATCGCTGTACGTGAAAGCGCGAGCATTGCCGCGTGGTTCGGCCCTGAGGACTTCAGCCGACTCGCGGCTGTGCAGGTAGTCGCGGAGAATGCCGCGGTCTATGATGACGGTGCGTTGGCCCAGAACGGCCTCATCGTCCGCGAGGACCATGCCGGCGGCCCCTGCCATCGTGCCATCGTCTACCATTGTGATCATGTCGGACGCGACCTTCTGGCCGATCTTGCCTTGCACTACCGACCCGGCCTGGACGAAGTCGGCTTCCACTGTATGCCCTATGGCCTCGTGC
>CAYZHL010000192.1:0-5401 GCA_964478095.1 uncultured Clostridia bacterium
CCCGTTCCTCGTCGCCCTGCCGCGCGGCGGGCAGCGCCGCGCGGCAGGGCGACGAGGAACGGGTGCGGACATGGATGCTCTTCTGCGGACGATTGAGAAGTGGGCCCGGCCAGGCTTCTGTACGCGCCAGCGATGAGTCGAGTGATCTGCTCCCGGACGTCATTCCGGTATTCGTCTGGCAGCCCCTCCAGCTCATGGAGTGTCTGCCGGTAACTGCGGTGGCGTCATTTAGGCGGCATTGCGAATTTATCGCGAACGGTAGGTTGTGTCGGAGAATCCGGCAGTTAGAACAACTGTAGCAAGGAATTACGTCGCCCGAGCGCTAGTTGCGTCAATAGAACGTAACGTAGAAGTCATCCCAAAAATGCGAGGGCTGATTCGTTGGGGCACCAGCGGTATACTGGCTGGGCAGTCACCGCAGGCCCCTTTTCGCTGAGCGGATTGCCATCCTTCATGATCATTGCCACCACTCGTGCTCCTTGACACAAAAGGTCCCTTGGCGTAAACTGTTCCACAGTTGCGCAGCCTGGCTTGATTCCTTGCTGCGCGACTTCTTCTCCTCTTCGGTCTGCAAGGTTCTCTCGCCCGCAGGCAATCGTCTCGGTTGCCGCTCATTGTCGTGAGGTGCAGCATGTCTCATAGGCTCTTCCGTCCACAGCTTGCGATCCTCGTGCTCGCCTGTGTTCTCCTTTCCGTCGCCGCCAACCGCCCTGCGTCTGCCCACGTGACCGGTGCGCTCCCCGCTCTGCTTTCGGCGGGCGGCCCGGCCGCGCCGCAGACGCCCATGGTCGGCTCAGAGGGGCTGGAAGTAACCCAGGCTATCCAGGACTTGAACAATAGTGTGCCGTTGGTCGAGGGTAAGCGGACCTTTGTCCGTGCCATGATGAACTTTTCCGGACCACCGACGCTCTCCGGCGTCACGGCAAAACTTGTGGTCAAGAGAAACGGCGCACTCGTCGGCGTCCTCGAGCCTAGGCCCAATGGCATCGCGCTCGCGTTTGACGTGAGCCGCCTACAACTCGCCGGCAATTTCCTCTTCGAGCTGCCCGGCAGCTGGGCAAGCGGCACGATTGATCTTGAGCTGCAGGGCGTAAGTCACCATATCTATTGTGGCGAGGAGTTTGGCGGTCTGCCGACCTGTACAGCGCACGTGACTTTCGCGCCCACGCCGGCACTGGAGGTGCACTTCATAGGTGTACCGTGGCGGAACGAAGACAACGGCAATGTCTTTACCCCAACAGCATCTGACTTCGCGGATGTGGCGCGAGAGATTGAAGCCTTGTATCCAATCCCTCGTCTGGTCTGGAACAAGTCCGAACTGGAGTGGCTGCCCCACCCAGTGTCATACACGGTTATGTGGGCCAATCCGTTCTTCATGGCGGACGTAAACCTGCAAATCGCCGCGAAGAAAGCGGCAGACTGCTTATCCGACCGCAGGGCCTGCTCTCGGATCTACGTCGGCGTCCTTGTCAATGAACCACCACTTTTAGGGCCGCTCACTCAGGGCTGGGCAGGCTTAGGAATTCCAGGGATCTCAGTTGCGTCCGGTTTCTGGGGCGCTTACGGCGAGCGCTTTCTGATTCCTCACGAACTCGGGCATGTCCTTGGCCGGTGGCATACGGTTAGGTGTGGAGCCGAAGTTGGGAATCCTTTCGATCCGTATCCTATTCGAGATGGACACATCAGTGCTGTGGACGAGGGCAGGGAAGCCCTGTTTGGTTTCCGTATTCATTATCCTGTGTATAGACTTGACGGCGACAAAAAGGTGCTGGCGCCCAGGGTCCTTCCCCCGGACTCGTTCGATCTGATGACCTACTGCTCGAACCGCTGGGTTTCCGCTTATACTTACACCCGACTGCAGCAGGCGATTACGGACCGTTTCAAGGGAGCCGGCGCGCAGCTTGCAGCGGTCAAGACATCGGAATCGTCCGCGTTTCTAGTGACTGGTGCGATCACTCCGACCGTTGACGCCGGACTGATTCAGTCACTTTACCGCCTGGATACAACCGCCGGTGTTACTATCACGGACACCGGCGCCTACACACTGCGTCTTGACGACGAGGAATATAACACGCTCGCCACTTACCGTTTTGATCCGACGCCTTTGGCCCATTGTCCTCCTGACTGTACGGAAAATCAGCAGACGTCTTCCTTTGCCTTGCCGATACCCTTCGACGCACGGGCGACGCGGCTTGTACTACTCAAGGGGGATAGCCCGCTAGCTGCCCGCGTCGCTTCGGCTCATGCCCCTCGTGTGGCCGTGACGTATCCGAACGGCGGAGAAACTTTGACCGGAGCAACCGCAACAATAACGTGGACAGTAGCTGACGAAGATGGCGATCCTCTTAGCTTCATAGTGCAATACAGTGCTGACGCGGGCGCGACCTGGCGCACACTTGCAGTCGGTATAGCCAACCCGGCCTATGTTCTTGACCTGACCACAGTCGCGGGAACGGATCGAGCCTTGATCCGCGTCCTTGCCAACGACGGCTTCCTCACCTCCGAGGACCAGTCCGACACGACCTTCATCGTCCCAGTCCACGCGCCCCGGCCCGAGATTGAGGCCCCGGCCGACAATCTGTACTATCAGGAGCAGTACGTCATCCTGCGCGGGGAAGCGAGCGATAACGAAGACGGCGAGCTTCCCGGTGAGGCGTTGACGTGGCACTCGAACCTCGACGGCGATCTGGCGACTGGCTCTGCGCTGGAGGTCAACGCATCCGCATTGACTGAGGGGCTGCACACCATCACTATGACGGCAAAGGACTACGACGGCCAGACTGGCAGTGCGGCTGTGACGATCGATGTGCAGCGCGCCCGCCCGGTGCTACCCGCGGAACTGTCCGCACAACCCACCTCGCTCGATTTTTCAGCAGTGGAAGGCGCGGCTACGACAGACGAAAAGCAATTCTCGATCCGCAACAGCGGTGATGGCGACATGCAGTGGGCGGCCTCCGTCAATAAGAGGTGGATCCGCGTAAGCGACTGGAGCGGTACCGCGCCGTCGAGCCTCACGGTCTCAGCCAACCCGGTGGGCCTGCCGGCCGGTTACTACACCGGCACGGTGAGCATCTACGCGACCGGCGCCCTCGATAGCCCGCAGGTTATCCCGGTCTCGCTCTATCTGGAGGCAGCGGCGGAAGGCACGCCCACCGCCACGCCGACCGAGACGATCACCCCCACACCCGCGCCGACGGATACGTCGACCCTCACGCCGATCGACACCTCCACCGCTACGCCAACAGACATGCCTACCGTCACACCGACCGACATGCCCACTGCAACGCCCAGCTACACGCCCAGCTATACGTCTAGCGCGACGCCGACCCAGACGCCCACCGCCACCCCACTGCCATGCAGCGAGCGGGTGATCAACGGCGGCTTTGAGGCCAGCGCGGCCTGGACCTTTACCGTCACAGGCAGCACTGCGGGCTATTCCACCGCCATGACGCGCACCGGGCTCCGTTCCGCGCGCTTCGGCATCCTGCCCGCGACCGCGTCATCTCAGGCTGCCCTTACTTCGATCCCGGTCGCGCCCGAGCGGAACCTGTTCGGCGAGCTGGCTCCGCTCGGCGCCTCCTACTCTAGCGGCTATCAGACCATCACGATCCCGGCCGACGCGGCCACGGCTACCTTGAACTTCTGGTACTATCCCGCAACCACCGACACTGGCAGGGACTTCATGCGTGTGCTCCTGCTCCGCTCGGACACGTACGGCGTGCTGGCGACGGTGAAGAAGGGCCTGGAGAACGACCGGACCTGGAAAGAGGCCCGCATCGACGTGAGTGCGTACCGCGGGTGGCGCCTGGTCCTCTACTTCGAGGTCTATAACGACGACACCACTAGCCCGGCGCGCACATGGATGTACCTCGACGACGTCAGCGTACTCGCCTGCCCGCCCGCGCCGCCTACCGCCACGCCCACGCGCACTCCCATGATCACTTCGACGCTTACGCCGAGCAACACTGCCACTGCCACGGCGACGCACACCGCCACCTTCACGCCCACTGCGACAGCGACGATCACACCTACCCTTACGCCTATCGCATCGGCGACGAATACCGCCACCTCAACCGCGACGCCCTCGGCGACGCCGTCCACACCGCCCGGCCGCGCCCGGCTCCAGATCGATCCGCTCTCCATGTGGATCCCACCGACCGAACAGTGGCTGTACCCGGCAATCTGGGTCAACGACGTCACCAATCTGGCGGGCTTCGAGCTGACGGTGCGCTTCGACCCGGCCATCCTCCATGCGGTCAGCGCGGAGATGGGGTATAAGGGCGGCTTCCTCGGCGAGAGCGGCCGCTGGGTCTCGGTAGTTCCTCCGGTCATTGACAACGTGGAGGGCACGATAAAGTTGGCTGCGTTCTCCCTGGGTGACCAGCCCGGGGTGTCCGGGATGGGCTACTTGGTCTTTATCGATTTCCAGATCGTGGGGCAGGGCCTCGTGACCATGAAGATCGAGGACGCGCACCTAGCCGCTCCCACCGGCGAGCCAATCCCGGTGGACACGGAGGAATCGCAGTGGTACTTCGGCGCGTGCGTCGGCGATTTCGATGCCAACGGCCGGGTGGACATCTACGATCTGCAGCGGGCCGCCGCGCACTGGAACTGCTGGACTGGCGATAGCTGTTACGAAGCGCAGTATGACTCCGAGCCCGACGGCGACATCGACATCCTAGATCTGCAGCGATTCGCGGCGGTCTGGGGCAAGGACTGCAGCTGGCCGGGCGCAGGGCTGAAGGCCGGGCGGAGCCCAGCGATCGGGTTCCGAGCGCCTGCGGCGGCGGACATATACCTCGCCCCCGCCGCCGTGCGAGTAGGGCAGGGCGGTGTCTTTACGGAAACGTTGAAGATTGAGCAAGGGGCGGACCTGGGTGCGTTCCAGGCGACACTGACGTTCGATCCCAAGGTTGTGCAGGTCGAAGCGGCAGGCGCCGGCCCCTTCCTCGGCACAACCGGTCGCAGCGTGCTCGCAGTGCCAGCGGCCATTGATAACGTGAAGGGCAAGGTTACGGTCGCGGCATTCAGCTTCGGTACGGAGGGCGGCGCCAACGGGGCCGGGGACCTCGCCTACGTGCGCTTCCGGGCGGCCGGACGGGGCAAGACGTCTTTAGACATAACCAACCTCTCGCTCAGCAGCCCTGAGGGCAGTGTGCTCGTGGGGGGCGTCGCCACAGGGGCCGAGATAAGGGTAGATCCACCGGTTAGTTACCTGCCGCTGATCGTTGCGCCGTAGCTATCTCTTGTTATGGCAGCCTCAATAGAACATAACGCAGAAGTTGTCCGAAAGCGCGGAGAGCAGGACACTGGGCCTGGGGCAACGATTGGGCCCCGGACGCGATCGCGCAGCTGCCCCAGGACGCCTGGCTGATGAGCATCAGCGAGCTGGACCTGCCCA
>CAYZHL010000193.1:0-5361 GCA_964478095.1 uncultured Clostridia bacterium
GGAGGAAGCCTATCAAATTCGTATAACCAACTCGGGGTCAGCACAGGCTGAGGTGGTGATTCTGGAGGAATTCCCAGGGGAGTGGGCCATCTTGCAGAGCGCCCCGGCGTCGGCCGCACGCACTCCGGGCGGGTTTGCGCGCTTCAATCTGTCGGCGCCGGCAGGGGCACGGATTGAGGTCCTCTATAAGGTCCGCTACACGCTGTAGGAGGTTGAGCTACATTGCTCATTCCTGATTTCCCTCGTGGGACGCCCGTGGAAAATGCCTACGGCGAGTGTATAGTCATAGACAAGGCAGTCCCCATCGATCTCGGCGGCGTCTGGAACGGTACGCGTCTCCATGTATCATGCATCTCAAACAATCTGCAGTTGGTGTACGGCATTGGTCCTGTGACCGAGGCCCGGCTACGGGCAGAGGGGTACAATACCCTGTACGACCTTCTGGATCATCCTCGCTGGCGGGACCCGGCGCGTCCGGTGATCGAAGCACTGGATCGAGGCGATGGCCGCGAGCTGGCGCGACTCGGGGTACGCGATATTGAGCTGTTAAGCTTGTGCGCCCCGGACGATGTCGTGTTCGTGGACATCGAAACCACGGGGCTAGTGTCTACCTGCCCGCTTTTCATGATAGGCATGCTGTGCCCTGAGTCGACGCACGAACTGCGTCTGGTTCAGGCCTTCGCGCGCGATTACGATGAAGAGGCGGCCGTGCTCGAAGAGGCTCGCGCAAGGCTTGCCGGGGCGCGGGCGGTAGTGACCTACAACGGCAAGTCATTTGACATGCCGTTCATGTGCCGCCGGATGGCGTACCATGGGCGATCCGACGAGCTGGAAGTCATGGTAGTGGATCTTGTGTGGCCGGCCAGGCGCATGTGGAATGGCGCCCTGCCCGACTGCAAGCTTGCCACCGTGCAGAGCATCATCCTCGATTGCCCCAGGGAAGGGGATATCCCCGGTCGGCTGATCCCCGAAGTGTACGTGGAGTATGTCAGGACGGGCGATGCGAGCCTGGTCCTTCCCATCATCGACCACAACGAACTGGACCTCCTGGCGATGGCAGGTCTTTTGCCCTTCCTCGTGTGACTTCTGCATAATCCCTCTGATGCCTAATATACATGTAGCGTCATGGAGCAGGTACAACCCGCGCTCTGTCATGCGGGTGTGGCACCGCCTCCACCCGGACACGATGCGAGGGAGGGCACGCATATGGAGAAGTTCGATATCTTCCGGCACATTGCGGAACGCACGGGTGGGGATGTGTACATAGGCGTTGTTGGCCCAGTCAGGACCGGCAAGTCCACCTTCATATCGAGGTTCATGGACCTTGTCGTCCTGCCCAACATGAAGGACGCCTACGAGAAGGAACGAACCCGTGACGAGTTGCCTCAGAGCGGCGCCGGCAAGACCATCATGACTACCGAGCCCAAGTTCGTGCCGGGCGAGGCGGTCGAGATCTCGCTGGCCGAGAAGGCCAGAGCAGCTGTGCGAATGGTTGATTGCGTCGGGTACACAGTGCCGGGCGCCCTAGGCTACGAGGAGGCCAACTTCCCGCGTATGGTGCGAACACCATGGTTTGAGGAGGAGGTGTCATTCCAGAAAGCGGCCGAAATCGGCACGCAGAAGGTCATACAGGAGCACTCTACTATCGGACTGGTGGTCACGACAGACGGGTCCATAACGGAGATCAAAAGGGAAGACTACGTGGACGCTGAGCGGAGGGTCATCGCCGAACTGAAGGAACTGGGCAAGCCGTTCATAGTGGTGCTCAACTCGACGCACCCTGAGTCCGACGATACCCGCGGCCTAGGCGAGACCCTGGCGGCAGCTTACGATGTTCCCGTAATCCCAGTGGACTGCCTGCGAATGTCGAGCGACGACATTATGGGCGTACTCGGCGGCGTGCTAAGCGAATTCCCTGTGCGTGAGATATCGGTGCGCCTGCCGGACTGGGTTGCCGAGCTGGACGAGGCGCACCCGGTTCGGTCCGGCTTTGCCGCCGGCGTGCGGCAGGCTGTGGACTCAGTGGATAAGGTACGAGATGTGCAGGGAGCGGTCCAGACGCTCGGGCTTACCAAGAACGCCCAGTCTGCGCAAGTCACACTGCTCGACTTGGGAACCGGTCGCGTGCTGATAGAGCTGACCGCCCCGAGGGCGCTGTTCTACACGGTCATCTCAGAGATGATCGGAGCGGAGGTCGAGCGTGACTCCGACGTGATGCGGATGATGCGCGGGCTGACTCACGCCAAGCGCGAGTACGACAAGGTAGCCGGCGCTCTCGACCAGGTGCGTTCGAAGGGCTATGGCATCGTGATGCCGTTTTTGGAGGAGATCTCATTCGAAGAGCCCGACATCATCAGGCAGGGCAGCAGGTGCGGTGTGCGGCTGAAGGCCACTGCGTCATCCATACACATGATACGCGCCGATATCAAGACCGAAGTCACGCCGCTTGTGGGGACGGAAAAGCAGAGTGAGGAGTTCGCGCGCCGTATGGCAGAGGAGTTCGCCGAGGACCCGTCCAAGATATGGCAGACCGAGTTTCTCGGTACACCGATGCAGGACTTGATCAAGGAGGGGATAGAGGCGAAACTGGCTCACATGCCCGTCCACGCTCAGCAGAAACTCCAGGAGACGCTGGAGAAGATCGTCAATGAGGGAAGCGGCGGGCTGATCTGCATCATACTGTAGCATGGCCCCCGACTCGCTGCGCCTCAAGTAATAATGGCGTGCGAGGCTGGAAAACATACTGGTGGAAGGGGGCAGAACGCATGACCAAGTCCGATCTAGTTGATTCGGTAGCCGCCAAGGCGGGGATGACCAAGAAAGACAGCGCCCGGGCGGTGGACGCAGTCTTCGACACCATAAAGGAGCAGCTCAAGACTGGTGATAAGGTGCAGCTCGTCGGGTTCGGCAGCTTTGAGGTGAAGCAGAGAGAGGCCCGAGTGGGTCGCAACCCCAAGACTATGGAGGAAATACGCATACCAGCGCGAAGAGTGCCTGTGTTCAGGCCTGGCAAAGAGCTGAAAGAATCAGTCATGTAGCAGTGCCTAGGAAGACTTGCAGACTGCAGATTGCCGACGTGCAGACGTGCAGACTGCAGAGCAAGAAGCGTAGACCGTGAGGGCGGCTACGCTTATTTGCTCTGCCCCTTCGCGGCCGCCTCCGGGGGGCCCGCGCCGAAATCCAGCATGACCAGGGGCGCTGAGTCACTGACCTCGTCGCTTATGCTGCGGTCGCCGCGGCCAGCTACCAGGTTGACCAGGAATCCGGGCAGGAACTCCTCGAGCACCATCCGCCCTTGCGCCGAGAGCCGGACTGGCTCCCATCGCCTGTAGCCGGCCTGACGGTAGTCGGCCTCGATGACGGCCGTGTGAGCGGCGCTCGTGCCTACAGTGACTTGGGCTCGCCTGATCAGCCAGGTACCGGGCTCCACGTGAAGGATCCAGCGCAACTCAGGTTGGCTCGAACCCGACGTCACAGCCGAGATGATCCATCTATCGGATCGGGCTGACGCATCGCGGCTGCCCTGAGCGGGCGCCGACACCACCGAAAGGGTGTAGTCGTTTGACACGAACATCTGCGGATCGATGAATATCAGCCCGTGCCTGGGCTTGATAGTCATGCCCAACCACCTTACGACCACATTGTTGGGCCGCTCGATGGTCAGGCCTACCGAGGTGTTCAGCACATTTCGACCTCCTATGTAGACCCTGGCCGCAGCTGTCCCTTCGAACGACATCAGGTTCTCCTGAGCCTGAAGCATCCGGAGCAGGACATCCTGGGCTCTTGCATCTCGGTGCTCAGCCCTGTTGGGCGGCAAGGCAACCTGGGCTGACGCATAGAGGCCATATACCAGGTCACTAGATGTCGCCAGCGCCATGGGCGAGGTACAGATGCACGCCGCCACGAGGATTGTCAGTGTTAGCGCTGCTCCAATGCGAGTCACCCTGACACACACCTTCCTTCCATGCCTGCCGGCACGGGCACGGGATTGTGGCACCTCACGAGATGCGGGCTTGATTCGGAGTACTCCGACAACTGAGCCAGAGCGGGTGATTCCGATGCGCACTTGCCCGTCGCTGCCAGGCAGCGGTGAGCGAAGCGGCATCCGAGTGGGTCCAGAGCCCGTGCGGCGTCGTTTGCTGCTCGCCCGCGTGAGCCGCGCTCCGCGCCGGAGGCGCTGGCGGCCTTGCGAGAAAGCCGCCTGCTGAGCCTGTGCCCGCTGCCGGAGATGGCCGACAGAAGCTCCTGTGTGTAAGGGTGGGACGGCCGCGAGAACAGGTCGTCGGCAGAGGCAGATTCCACGATCTGCCCACGGTACATCACGGCCACAGTATCGCTCATGTAGTACACCACCCGGAGATCGTGAGAGATGAGCAAATAGGACAGCCCGTATTCGCTCTGCAGATCTTGCAGCAAGGTGATTATCTGGGCCTGTACGGATACATCCAACGAGGAGAGGGGCTCGTCCGCCACGATGAACAGCGGACGCATCGCCAGGGCGCGCGCGATGCCGACACGCTGGCGTTGCCCACCGCTGAGCTGGTGTGGATATCGGTCGAGGTAGCCTGGGGTCAGCCCGACCCGAATGATGAGAGACCGCGCCTCGCTCTCGCGATCGCCGGGCCGAACCCCGCGTGCGGACAGAGCTACTCCTATGGTGTGACGGACTGTGTACCTGGGATTGAGAGAGCTATACGGGTTCTGGAAGATCATCTGAGCCCGGCGCTTAAGATCAGCGCGGCTGAGCCGGTCGACGCCCCACACCGGCAATCTGTCGTAGAACACCTGCCCAGATGTAGGTTGGGTCAGTCCTACCAGAGTGCGGCCGAATGTGCTCTTTCCGCAGCCCGATTCGCCCACGAGGCCGACGGTCTGGCCTGAGTATATGTCAAGGTCAACGCAGTCGACTGCCAGTGTGCGCCGAGTACCGGCGCCCCCGAGCCGGCGCGAGAGAAAAGACTCGGCACTGACGAACTCCTTGCTGACGTCTACAGCCGACACAAGCGGCATTCGAACGCTGGTTGGAGTCACAGGCTACACCTCCATGCGTTCATTATAGCATTATCGCTCCAGGCCTGTCAGAAAACACGCCTTGTGCAGGGCGCGCGAGCTTACGTACGTGGGACGCAGGCGGGGCGCAGGTGGGTGGCGGTTGACATCGCCTTTCTTGGATGATAGCATCCAAGGTAGCGATAGTTGAATACGTGCGTGAACGATGCGCGCCTCCCGGCGTGCATCCGCTGAATCTTCCTTGATGGAAGAGCGGGGGAACCAGATTCCTATGGATGGGGCGAATCCTGCTAATAGGCAGGTAGGGCTATCACCTTCGGCCCGAGCCCGTCAGCTAACCTCGCAAGCGAC
>CAYZHL010000194.1:0-5350 GCA_964478095.1 uncultured Clostridia bacterium
GCTTCGTGCACGAATGTACCTGCCATGGCCGGATCGAGCACCACTGTGTATTGGCCGGCTTTGACCGGCGCCGCATCGAGATTTTCGGCTGCGCGTCTCCCGCACTCGCGGGCTCTGTCGTGCTGCCCCTGGACGCTCTGGTAGCCGTCGACGCCCCCGGCGACGATGAACATCTGCTGCACGTTGTCGCCCTCTCGGGCGATGGCGGTGCAACTGGCGCCTACATCGCACTGCTCCTGCTCGATGAAGGCGCCTTCGGAGCTTGCGAAGATCTTCTTCGAGTAGGTGTCTCTGTATCTGACTATCGTCGTCTGGATCTTGGGGCTTGCGCCCAGCATGATCTGGCTGTATTCCTGAAGCAATGCCTGCTTGGCGCAGAGGCTGATCGATCTGGGGTCAACTGCCAGGGTGGGCACTATAGTGTCAATCACCGGTTCTACAGGGGCGAGGAGGCTGTCTCCATTCGCCTGCGCTACCAGCCGCGCCTGACTTGCAGCCAGCGCCACGTGATTTTTGAGGTTTGCAGTGTCGTTGAATGAGACGAATCCCCAGCCGCCCCCGGCCAGCGCGCGAACGCATCCTCCCGTCGAACGAGAGACTGACAGTTCATCCGTGCTCCTGCCGCGCAGTGATATCTTGGTTCGCGCGGCGTCGTCGATTCTGATGTCTACATAGTCCGCTCCATGCGATCTCAGCGCATCCTCGATCAGGTTTCGCACAATCCCACGCCCCCCTTTGCGCAGCATTTGGACACTGGGCCTCAGTATTCCTGCGTGATCGGGCGGGTGGGACGACTACTAGTTCGCGCTCACGGGGCCTGCCAGCGCAAGCCCTCATCCAGCATGGCAAGGTAGTTCCGCACCGGCGCGTAATTGGGCACTGAGTTCCCTGAACCCAGTGCCCAACGTTTCTCGGCGCAATGGTCTATGATGCGGCGGACGTACCTCCGAAGGTCATCCTCTTCCAGCCTGCACAGGCAGTCCACGTCCACGCCGCCCAGCGCGGCGACTCGATGTCCGAAGGTGTCCATGAAGTCGCACACCGGGATTATCTCATCCTGGAATGAGTTGTAGGCGTCGATTCTGACATCGTCGATGAGGTCATCCATGACGCGGGCCAGGTTCCCGCATGAGTGGAACCAGTATACCTGGCCCTGCTCGTGGGCGAGGGCCGCGTAGCGCTTGTGCCATGGTAGAACCAGCTGACGCAGGTGCGCCGGCGACAGGAAGGTGGAGGTCTTAAAGCCAAAGTCGTCGCCTTGGAATATGCCGGCGACGTTGTCGAACGTGATTACATTGCGGTAGAAATCCAGGATACACTGGCCCACACGATTGAACACCGCCTCCACAAGCGCAGGATCTTCATACAGCATCATGCTCATGCCTTCAAAGCCCAGCAGGTACTCGCTGGAGATCTCGAACACGCCGCTTGAGGGGCAGACAAGCATTTTCATCCCATCCGGGAGGCGACGGGAGACGTACTCGTAGGCCGCGAAGTCCATCTTCTCCATGACGTGCCAAGGGTAGGCTTCGTAGTCGTCCCACGACTCTATGACTCCGATGCCTTCCTCGACCCAACCGCGTTCACCTCGCGACAGAGCGGCGGTATCGCCGGTCACGCGGTGCTTGATCTCCGGAATCGGCAGCCCGCCCGATACTCTGATGTAGTCGTATCCCATGAACAGCCAGAACTTGATCTGCTGGTCCCAGTAGCCTTCGAAGTCGTGTTCGGGGGAGGGGATGGGCCGCTCGCCAAGGCAATCGGAAAGCACCTTACTGACTATTTCGCCATCCACGAACAGCTCTGCGAAGTGCACGCGACGGGCCCGCTTTTCGGCCCGCAGCACTTTCAGCAGCTCATCGAAATCGGGCTTGGGTTTGGCCAGCGGAACCCGCAGAGTGTGCGACATCCGATCATCCACCTTTCCCGGATCGCGTCATGCGAACCCTGTGGTAATCTGTTGCCTTCCTGCAAGCCGCCTTGAGGCGGCGGCAGCCGGAGGGCGAGGGTATAGTAGTTATACCACTGACGCCTACATGCTATATCACGCGTGTCCGGCCGTCAAGCAGATCGGCGGCGGCTGTCATGCGGCGGCCACTCTGCGTCGGGATCAGGCGAGCCCGAGCAGTTTGGCCACAGCCCGCGTGGCGCAACACGCTGCGATCGCCACTGCGGTGGGCATGATCGCGGCGAACGCGGTCCAGCGAGCGCTTTTGGTTTCGGAGGTTATGGTGAGCAATGTGGTGCTGCACGGAAAATGCAGAACGGAGAAGATCATGGTGTTCAGGGCGGTCAGCCACGTCCAGCCATTCGCTGCAAGAATCCGCCCCAAGGATGCCAGCCCGGTTGTCTCCGTGAGCGCTGTGGATGACGAGTACGCCATGACCAGGATGGGCAGGACGATTTCGTTTGCCGGCAGGCCCAGAATGAACGCGGTCAGGATGAACCCGTCCAGGCCCATTATGGTGGCCATGGGCTGGAGTGTGCGTGCGATGAACGCCAGGGCGCTCTCGCCTGCGGGGGTGCTCAGGTTGGCTAAGGCCCACACAACAGCTCCCGCCGGCGCGGCCACGATAACTGCCCTCTTGAGCACGAGGAGCGTGCGGTCGTAGAGTGAACGCAGTAGCACTTTGGCTACTTGAGGCACGCGGTACGGCGGGAGTTCCAGGATGAAAGAAGACGGCACGCCCCGAAGCACCGTGCGGGAGAGCGCCCACGACATGCCCAGGGTGGCCGCCACTCCCAGGAGCACCATGGCGGCCACAAGGAGCGATGCCCGAAGCGATCCTGCGGCGATCAGAGAGGCCAACGCTATCAGTGTCGGGAATCTTCCGTTACAGGGCGCGAAGTTGTTAGTCAATATCGCCACCAGGCGTTCGCGCGGCGAGTCGATTATCCTGCAGGCGATGACGCCGGCGGCATTGCATCCAAAGCCCATGGCCATGGTAAGGGACTGCTTGCCGTGGGCGCCGCACTTCTTGAAGCACCAGTCTACATTGAAGCTTATGCGGGCCAGATAGCCTAAGTCCTCAAGCAGCGTGAACAGGGGAAAGAAGATGGCCATGGGGGGCAGCATCACCGACACTACCCATGCCATGGTGCGATATGCGCCCAGAACGGCTGCGCCGTGCAGCCAATCGGGGGCGTGCATCGCCTGGAAAGCAACCGTAATCCACGACTCCATCTGGAAGAGCGCCTTTGCCAGCAGCGCCGACGGGTAGTTCGCTCCCACCAGTGTTATCCAGAACACTCCTCCGAGGAGCGCCAGCATCACGGGCAGGCCCAGCCACCGCGATGTCAGCACGTCATCGATCCGGGATTCCGCAGGGGTTTTCAGCGTCGGCGCCGATGATGGTATGTGCCTGACGACGTTGTCTGATATGGATTTGGCACGGGCGTAGATCGCTTCCACGATCTTCTCGCGAATCCGCGGATCAGTATCAAGCATGCGCAATGCCACGTACCTGCGGCTGACGGCGGGGGGCAATGTCGGCAGCCGGGACTCGAGCTCGCGCGAAGCGTCTTCGACATCCACGGGGTAGGCAACAGGTATCGGCTTGGGCTCTAGACGCCCGTCAATCAGATCTATGAGAATGCGTTTGAGCTGTTCTAGGCCCGCGCCCCTGGATGCGGATGTGAGTACCACAGGCGCCCCCAATTCGCGCTCAAGCGCTTCGCGGTCGACCTGGATACCGCGGCGATTGGCCTCATCGATCAGGTTAACGCAAACAACTACGTTGGGAGTCAGCTCCATTATCTGCAGGACCAAACTCAAATTGCGCTCGAGGCACCCGGCTTCGGCCACAACTACGACTGCGTTCGGGCCTTCCTCGCTCAGGAAGTCGCGCGCTATGGACTCATCCTCCGAACACGCCAGAAGCGAATACGCTCCCGGCAGGTCTACGACTACCGCGTGTCTGCCGCATAGATCTACCTTGCCGAATGCCAGGTCCACGGTCTTTCCCGGCCAGTTGCCGGTGTGTTGCCGCAGTCCCGTCAGAGCATTGAACACGGTGCTTTTGCCGGTGTTCGGGTTTCCGGCCAGTGCGATCACATGTCTGCCAGGTTCGGGATGCGTCGAGAAGCGCCCGGCACTGCTGCTTTCGACGCGCCTGGCGGGTCTACTCAGCATTGCTTGGCCTCCATATGCAGGTCGGGGATGGGCTCGGCGATCACGCGTGAGGCATCCTCATGTCGAAGCGCCAGTACGGCGCCTCTGACTCTGTAGGCAGTGGGATCTCCTAGCGGGGCGCGGCGCACTGCCGTCACTCTCGTTCCGGGGAGAAAGCCCAGATCGAGCAGACGGTTTCGCACCATGCCGGTTGCGTTCACGGAGCGCATCACGCCCGTCTGGCCCAGACGTAGGTCGCTCAGGGTTGCAGTTTCGGGCTCGCGGTCGAGATTGCCTTCCATGCAGACCTCCTGGATGTGTCAGATCGCGCGCGTCTGGTCACATCAAGCAGCATCATGGCAGTCTATGTGCCAGAGTCAGCCGTTGTGCCGGGGGCAGAGTGCGCCCGGAGGCCGGACGTGGAAGTGGGCGAGACAGATGAAGAGGGGGCGGCTGACGCCGTCCCCTCGACTTGAGTCAGTGGCGATCTGACAGAATCGTTGTCGCACTGAGCTGCGGCTCATCTGCGGCCCAGCCGCCTCCCGACCGCCGGCTAGAACTTGGCGCAGAGCGACAGCCTGTGGCTGTCAGGCAGAGTGCTATGGGTCTGGTAGGCGTAGTCGATACTGAATAGCGGTATCACGAAGCCCGCGCCGACCGAGAACGAGAACTTCTCGTCGCGGTAGCTTCCGCCTGCCCGCACGGCGAACTTGCTCAGCCTGTATTCGACGCCAATCCGAGCATCTATGCCGTCCTTGTAGATCACGTCTGCCGCCAGCAGCAGGTTGTCCATGGGGCGAACTGCGGCTCCGGCGCCAAAGGAGCGGTCGAAGGCGTCAGTGTATCCGCTGTCGTACTTCACTGCCCCCAGAACATTGCGGCCGACGGCGCCAATTCGGAACTTCCCGCTCTCTGTTGCGAAGAGGACTCCGACATCGCCTGTGAACCCGCGCCCTGAATTGGCAGGCAGCGACTGCGAATAGTACTTCACTGCTCCGCCCACCCCGAGCCCGGGCATGACCTTTGCGCCGCCGCCCAGCACTAAGGTGAGATCGGCGACTCCGAATACTCCGGTCTCATTGGCGAATTCGTCGGTTTCGTCGATCCCGGAGGCATCCAACCTCATGACGCTCGCGCCCACATAGCGCTGGGCATAGCCGAGCCCCATGTAGCCCGCAGCCCCAAACTGGTTGGTGTAGAGAGACGTGATGTGCCTGCCGTCTATGAAGGCCAGGCCCG
>CAYZHL010000195.1:0-3831 GCA_964478095.1 uncultured Clostridia bacterium
GGGTAAACCGACGCAGGATGGCCGAAAAAGGTGTCCCGTAGGGTACAGGAGACCAGGAGCCGACACGGGGCAGTACGTGAAATTGGAGCGGATGACGGGATTCGAACCCGCGACTCACGGCTTGGGAAGCCGTTGCCCTACCACTGGGCTACATCCGCTCGCAAGGCCTTGCGACCACACCCTTAGTATACGCAAGTGCGGCGAAACGCGCAAGGGGGGACAAGACAGGTGGACAAGAGAAGGGGACAAGAGAAGGGCCATGCAGGATTTCTGAACCTGGGGCGCTGGAGGATTTCCGAGCTCGATGTCAAACTGCGAGTCTATTCAGGCCGGCGCGTGGAAAACGGGGCAGGCCCACAAGATCGAGTACAGAGAAATCGGGGTAGAGACATGAACGCGAGGTTGCTCGCCGAGCGGCACGAACAGTACGTAATCGACCTCCGAAGGGAGTTTCACAGGCATCCTGAACCAAGCGGAGAGGAAAGGCGCACGTCGTCTCGGGTAGTCGCGGAGTTGGAATCTATGGGCATCCCATACGAAGTTGTGGGTGAATGCGGAATCATTGCCAAGCTTCGGGGCTGTGGCTCGACAGGTAATACCGTGATGCTCCGCGCGGACATGGACGCCCTTCCCATACAGGAATCTGTCCGCAATCTTGCCGGCCCCAAAACAGTCATCTCAAGCGTGCCCGCCTGCGCCCACCTATGCGGGCACGACGCGCATACCGCAATGCTGCTGGGCGTAGCCCGGGGTCTCGCGGAAACCCAGGACGAACTCCAAGGCGATGTTCTGCTCTGCTTTGAACAGGCCGAGGAGACTACAGGCGGAATCGCTCCCATGATGCTGGCTCTCGAGGCCCAAAATCCCAAAGCTGTATGGGGTATTCATGTCTACTCGGAGTTGCCGTCGGGCGCGATATCGGTAGAACCGGGCCCGCGCATGTCGGGGATGACTGCATTCAGTGTCACATTGAGAGGAAGCGGAGGGCACGGTTCCCGTCCCGATCAGACCATCGACCCCCTTCTCTGTGCCGCGCAGGCGGTGACCGATTTGTGTTCGATACCCGCAAGGGAAGTAAAGCCGACAGCGGTCGGCGTTGTGACCATCGGGATGATCAGGGCGGGCCAGGCAGGAAACGTGATTCCAGACAGCGCCTCGTTCGCCGGTACAGCAAGGTTCTTCGACTCGAACCTGGGAGAGCGGATAGTGGAGTCAGTAGAGCGAATCGTGACGCACACTGCTGCGGCACACCGATGCGAGGCCAGCGTGACGATAAGCGGGCCTCATCCGGCGGTCATCAACGACGGCGCGTTATCAGCGCTGGCGGCCGGGTCAGTTCAGACGGCACTCGGCCCCGAACGTCTGGCCACATGCGAGCCCTGGATGGCGTCGGAGACCATGGGCTGCTACCTCGCGAAATACCCGGGGGTGTTGGCGCTGCTCGGGATAGCCTGCGATAAGGTGGGAGCTGGAGCGCCCCACCACAGCCCCAGTTTCGACATAGACGAGTCGGCGCTGAAGTACGGTGTGGCGGCTACGCTCCAGTTCGCCAGTGACGCCTTGCGACGATTGCCCTAGCGCGCGTGCCACGGCAAGGCTGCACTGTTTGGGGAGGTCCCCTTGATCAGCCTAGACAGAGGCTTGTATATGGCTGCAGTGATGGCTGCGTTAATGCCCGCCTTCACCGCATTGAACGCCACTATCCATCCCAGAAGGCCGACCACAGCGCTGGTGGGAATATGGTAGAACCGCGGCGTCAGAATAAGGTTTGCAGGAATCATGACCCCTACCATGGCAACTGTGCCTGCTAACAAAGCCCAATAGGCGCCTTCTCTAGACTTGAACCTGCTGTAGATCATGGACGACACTCCGACTAGGGCGCCCGAGGATATGAAATGCATCACTGCGCCGAACCATCCGCCCTCCGGGTGAAGAGGAGCCTGCAGCACGCAGACTACCGCGGTGCAGACCAGTCCGGCCCATGGCCCGAGCGCAAATCCTGCGACCATAAGCCCTACGTCCGCTGCCTCGTACACGAGAAATGGAACCGCTGGAAAGATCGGCGTGCGAAAAACCAGGAATAATACGATGGAGGTGGCTGTCAGGACAGCCATCGTGGCCAAATGCCTTAGCTGCGTTTTGCTGTTTCGTTTCATGGGAAGACCTCCTCACGCTCAAGTAAATCGAAAAGCCCCCAGACCGCGGCCTGGGAGCTAATAGTCGAAGCACTGCGACGCAGCGCCTAACCTTCTCGTGTCCGGACTGTACCGTCGGTTCTGGAGTCTCACCAGATCGGCCGCATCGCTGCGGTTCGTGGACTTCCCCCGCACGCTGTGCTGTGCGCGGGGTTTCACCACCGGTCGGGAATTGCACCCTGCCCCGAAGGCCACGTTATGCGCTTTTTCTACTGAACATGATAACATGGGCGGCTCACGTGAGCAAGTGGCACCCCCGGCCCGGCGGCGGCGGTCGTGCGGGCGGCGACCGCGCAAGATCGCCCGATTGGGTGATGCCCCTGTATCGGGCGCTACTGGTATAATGGACTAGCGAGTCTGGGAGGTGTAGCGATTGTCGAATACTGGCAGGAACCGCCGCAAGCGCGCGGCCTGGGCACTTGTGGCCGTAGCTGTGCTGGCTCTGGTCATATGGAGCGCTACCAAGGGCAAGAACAAGTCGCTTATAGAAGCTCGCCTGCCCGCCGCCACGGCCGGGCTGGCGACCATATCTGTGGACCAGGGAGACGTCCATGAGTACGTATCCTGTACCGGAAGCCTGACGCCACATCGTATGCAGATTATGGCATCCGATGCGCCTGGAAAGGTTACGAGGGTGTATGTGGAAGAAGGCGTCCGCGTCTCCCGCGGAACCGCGCTGTGTGAAGTGCAACGCGCTTCCGCTTTCGACTTCTCAACTCAGAGTGAGAGCACGAAGCTGACGGCGCCACTTGGCGGCATCGTCTCGTCAGTCGCTGTCCAGGAAGGTGGTTACGTGAGCGCCGGCCAGCCGGTCGTCACAATAATGGACACGTCCTCATACTCCGCCAGTGCAGAGATCGACGAGATCGACCTGGCAAGAGTGGAGCCGGGAATGGCGGCAATTGTGTCGTTCGACGCTCTCCCCGATGTTGAGCTGCCCGCCAAGGTGGAGTCGATAGGCGTCGCCGCCGTGCCCCGTGTCGGCACTGTCGTCATCCCCATTAGGGTATCCATAGACGGGTCACATGAGCTGCTGAAACCGGGGCTTACGACGAACGTGAAGATCCTCTCACGGAACATCCCCAACGTGGTCAGGATTCCTGTGCGCTCCTGGATCGACATGGATGGGCAGCCATCGGCGATCAGAGTCGAGGGCGGAACGCCACAGCTGGTCGCTGTGGAACTGGGGCTGTCAGACGGCGCCTACACTCATGTGCTGTCGGGCCTTCTGCCGGGCGATGAGATCGTGGAGGATGCCGTAGCGGCCCAGGAGCGTCTGCGTCGATTGACCGGGCAGAACCGCGACATGCAGTTCAGGATAAGGCATACTGATGAGCAGCACGGAGGAGCATCGCAGTGATCAAGCTCGAGAGTATCACCAAAGTGTACTCCATGGGTTCAGTGGAAGTGCGCGCCCTTGACGACGTGTCGTTCAGTATCGAAGACGGCGACTACGTTTCTATCATGGGTCCGTCGGGATCCGGCAAGTCAACACTGATGCACATAATCGGCTGCCTCGACCGCCCGAGTTCAGGGAAGTACAGCCTTCAGGGCGAGGATGTGTCGGAGCTTGACGATACCGAACTCGCGCACGTGCGCAACAGACGAATAGGCTTCGTGTTTCAGCAGTTCAACT
>CAYZHL010000195.1:3841-5312 GCA_964478095.1 uncultured Clostridia bacterium
GCCTCGCGAAACCGTGCTGGGCAACGTCGAGATACCTTTGATTTATGCGGGTGTGGGCGGCAAGGAAAGGCGACGAATCGCCACGGAGGCCCTCGCGCGAGTAGGCTTGTCCGATCGGATGCACCACCGTCCGGCTGAGATATCGGGCGGGCAGAAGCAGCGAGTGGCCATCGCAAGAGCCCTGGTAAACAGCCCGTCGCTTATCCTGGCCGATGAGCCCACCGGCAATCTCGACTCGAGGACCGGCAGCGAAATACTGGCGATCCTCGACAAGCTGAACGCTGAGGGGTGTACAATAATGCTGGTTACGCACGACCGATCGGTGGCCGAACGCGCCGGCCGGATAGTACACTTGCGCGATGGCTCAGTTGAGCGCATCGAAGGGCTGCGTGTGGATCGAGCGGTTGAAGGGGGGCCCAGGTTCGATGGGGATAGCTGAAACCATCGGGGTGGCCCTGAGGAACCTCTGGGCCAACAAGCTCCGCACAGCACTGTCAGTTCTGGGAATCGTAATAGGCGTAGCGTCGGTGATAACTATGATTTCTGCGGGTTCCAGCGCGCAGAAACAGATCACGTCTGACATATCTGCGCTTGGCTCCAACATGATCATGGTGACCCCCAATCTGAAACCCGGCGCCAAAGGGCGGAGTTACCAACATCTACTGACCATGTCGCTGGCGGACCAGATACAAGCCGCGGCGCCGGCGGTATCCGCCGTCTCTCCCGGAGCGCAAATGGAGGGACGCATCATCGCAGGCGGCTCCAGCGCCTCGGCGGTGATAACTGGCATCACGCCTGCGTACACAAGGATCGTAAGCACCCGAATTGCGCTGGGCCGCGGCCTCGTTCAGTCGGAGGTCGACGCAGCCGCCCACTCTATTGTGCTCGGTTCAGAGGTGGCTTCCGACCTGTTCGGCCAGGAAGACCCGGTAGGACGGCAAGTGGCTTTGGTGTCGGGGGATCATCGAGCCATCTTCACCGTAGTGGGCGTGACTGAGTCCAAAGCGGCACTCTTCTGGGCTAATGTCGATACGCAGGCTTTCATCCCGGTAACCACCCTGCTGTACAGAATGTCGCCCATTAAGCGCGTTGGCACCTATTTCTGCCAGGCCTCATCTGCGCAGGCGGCAGATGTGGCGGTTGCGCAGGTTGAGCGGTTTCTGGCTTCCGCTACCGGAACGGCCGACGCATTCAGCGTGGCGTCCCAGGCGAGCTTGATCGACGCGATAAAACAAGTGACGGCCACAATGACTCTGCTTCTGGGCACTATCGCCGGCATAAGCCTAGTAGTGGGCGGCATAGGGATCATGAACACACTACTCACCTCGGTTGCGGAGCGTACCCGAGAGATAGGAGTCAGGAAATCGCTCGGAGCCTGCAATCGAGACATTCTGCTGCAGTTCCTGTCGGAGGCCCTGGTTCTGAGTATGCTGGGCGGAACCGCCGGCATGCTCCTCGGATGGCTGGGCGG
>CAYZHL010000196.1:0-4221 GCA_964478095.1 uncultured Clostridia bacterium
CTACTCTCTGCGCAGGAGTCCCTGCACGAACTGGTCAGGCTCGAACGGCTTGAGATCATCCACGCTCTCCCCCACGCCCACGAACTTGACCGGGATGCCCAGTTCCTGATTGATCGCGACGACTATTCCGCCTCGCGCTGTGCCGTCCAACTTGGTCAGGACTATCCCGCTGACGCCCACCGCCTCGTTGAACACTCTCGCCTGGGCAATGGCATTCTGACCAGTAGTAGCGTCGACCACAAGCAATACCTCATGCGGCGCTTGAGGGCACTCCCTTGCGATGACTCGCTTGATCTTCTTCAGCTCCTCCATGAGGTTGCTCTTGGTGTGGAGCCTGCCGGCGGTATCGACAATGAGGTAGTCGACACCGCGCGCACGGGCTGCCTGATAGGCATCGAAGGCTACCGCGGCTGGGTCGGCCGCTTCCTGGTGGCGGACTACCGCGCACCCGGTCCGCCTTCCCCACACCTCCAGCTGGTCAATGGCTGCAGCGCGGAAGGTATCCGCTGCAGCAAGGATGACTCGTTTCTCCTTCGAGACCAGCATTGCCGCGATTTTGCCGATTGACGTGGTCTTTCCTGTGCCATTCACTCCGACCACCATGATCACAGCAGGCGGGGCATCGGCGCGGGCCAGCGGAATCGCCTCAGATCCCAGCGCGGCTATGAGTTCTTGCTCGATGAGGTCCATTGCGCCCTTCGCATCCAGCCTCTCTCCGCGGGCTGCCCGGGACCGCACAGAATCGATGATGGACGCTGTGGCTGCCACGCCAAGGTCAGCCTGGATGAGGACGGCTTCCAGCTCATCCAGGGTATCCTCATCCAGAACCGGCCTTCCTTCAAAGATCGACTCTATCTTGCCGGCCAGAGCATCTCTGGTCTTCTTCAGTCCGTTGCGGATTGCCGAAAAGAGCGAAGGCGACATTGGAATACCCCCATCATCTCAAAGCTTGAAATCAGCCGCTCTTATGGAAAACACCTTGGATACGCCGGACTCCTCCATGGTCACCCCAAACAGGGTGTCGGCGCATTCCATGGTTCGCTTTCTGTGTGTGACGATAATGACCTGTACGTTCTTGGAGATGCCCTCCAGCATCTCGACAAAACGGGCGACGTTGGCCTCATCCAGTGCGGAGTCTATCTCGTCCAGCACGCACACTGGGCTCGGCTTTACCCTCATGATCGCAAACAAGAGCGCAATCGCCGCTAAAGCCTTCTCCCCGCCCGACAGCAGCGACAGGTTCGTCAGTTTTTTCCCTGGAGGCTGGCACACGATTTCCACTCCGCATTCCAGTGGAGCGCCTGGATCATCCAGCGCCAGGTCGGCCGTGCCGCCGCCGAACACGTCCTGGAAGATGTCGGAGAACTCCTGCCTAATGGCTTCAAAGGTCTCCGTGAATTGCTTTATGCATACACGGTCGCATTCCCGAATTACCTCGCTCAGGGATTCTTGAGCCGATTCCATATCGGCCAGCTGCTCCTCAAGGAAGTGATGCCTCTCCGCCAGTTCCTTGCTCTCCTGTACGGCTGTATGGTTGACCGGCCCAAAGCTATCTATCTCCTGGCGTAGATGCTTCATCTCTACGCGCGCCTCCTCGAGGCGCAGAGCCGACACGTCCCTTGCGAGCGCCTCCTGGGCGCCGATCGAGTAGGATGCGAAAAGCCTCCGAGCGATGGACTCGCGTTCCGCGTCTAGGCGAGCTTCCAGAACCCTGGCGTCGCTCAACCGGCCCGCGGCGCGCGCTCCGGCTAGCTCGTTCCGCCTCGTTCACGCAGGCAAGCTCATCAGCGCGGCATGCTCGCGCGCCCTCCAGGCGCCTCTGTTCCTCCTCGAAAGCGGCAGCTGACGATGACGCTGCCTCACGGAGCGTCTCCACCTCCTGCAAAGCCAGCGCCAGCTCCTCGGCGACCGCCCGCTCCTGTTCGTTCAGTCGCTCGAGCTCGGCGCGAGATGACTCCAACTCGGATTGAGCCCTTGACCGCGCGGCTTCGAGCGCGCTTACTCTCTCTCGTAGCGCCGCCGCATCTGCGTTCAGAGTAGAATGCTCTGCCGTCGCCTGTGCCTCTTCGCCTCTGAGGCGCGCCAGAATCCCGGACTTCGACTCAAGCTCCGCTTCCAGGCAGATTCGATCCGACTCAACGGCTTCGAGCTGACTCGTATGCTCCGCCACCTCAGCAGAGGTCCTGTCATCCTCGGCAATGACCGACCCAAGCTCCAGTTCCAAGCTCGCCAGCTCGTCCGCAGACCGCGGCAGTGCCTCACGCGCGACCCTCAGTCTCTCGTTTTGACTTCTCACTGCCAGCTGCAGATCGGCCAATTCGCGCTCTGCCTTTTCCAGATCGGCCTGACACTGGGTCACCTCGTCGTGCGCCCGCTCGCGGCCTGACTCTGCCTTTGACGACTCCATCCTTGCCTGTTCGAGCTGCTCTTGCAGCTCCTCAAGCCTTCTGGCTCGAGCTAGAAGCCCGCCCTGCCTGTCGGCGGCTTCTCCCCCGGTCATGGCGCCGCCGGCCGATATCTGGTCGCCGTCCAGCGTAACCATGCGAAGGCGCACGCCCGATCTGATCAGGGCAACACCGCACCTGAGATCTTGTACTACGAGGACGCGCCCCAGAAGGTAGTCCACCGCCTTGCGGTGCTCGGGCGCCGATTCTGCCAGTTCGGAAGCGAGACCAATCACGCCTCGCGCTGCCGGCGGAATCTCATGGCTTGGAATCGGCGACGGACGCAGGATATCGAGAGGAAGGAATGTAGCTCGCCCGGCCCGGCTGGCCTTGAGAAACGAGATTGCCTTCTCCGCCACGCCTGACGTTGAAGCGATTATGTTCTGAACCGCGGGCCCCAGAGCTGCCTCAATGGCGCGTTCATATTCTCGCGGCGCCCTGACCAGTTCGCCCACGGCTCCTAGAAGCCCTGCGCGCCGCCACTCGTCGCTGGTCAGTAGTGCCCGCACTGCGCGTCCATACCCTTCGTAGTCGCGTTGCAGTGCGGATAGGCTGGCGTGCGCTGCCCGGGCAGAAGACTCGTCCGCCCGCGCACGCGCCGCCCGCTCTGCAGCAAGTTCCTGTTCGGCACGGGCCGCCTCCAGTGCCGCCCTTACCCGCGACACTCTGGAGTCGGCCTCCACCGATTCGTCGATGAGCGCACGCCCTTCACTCATGATGCGCTCTACCTCGTCCTGAAGGCGCGCACGTTCCCGGTTCTTCTCGTCTAGCTGTGCCCGTATTCGGGCAGTTCTGGATCGGTTGTACTTCAGGGAATCCTCGCCTGCGCGCACCCTGGAACGAAGATCAGAGGCACGCGCCAGGACGTCGAAGAGCGCGGACTTGCACTCTTCCATTTCCGCCTCGGCAGCGGCCCTGGCGGCAGCTAGCGCTGTTATCCGTTCCTCCGTCTGCCGCGCCGACGAGCCGCGCTCGGCATATTCCGCTCGGGCCTGTTGTGCGCTCAAGCAGGCGATTTCGTAGTCACTGCTCAGCTTGGACTGTCGTTCGCGCGTCGCGGCAACCATCGTTTCCAGCTGGCTGCCACGTTCAGCGATGGCTTGCTGTCTTTGTACGGCAAGGTTGAGGCGACCGTTGTCGCGCTCCGCCGCGGCCCGCGCCTCGGAAGCCCGTGCGTGAAGCGCCTCTACCTCCGATTCGGCCTGCGCCATTCGGACTCTGGCTTCCTCCAGCGCGGCTTCGCACTCTGCCGCCCTGGCTGCAAGCGCGTGTTCCTGGTCTTGAAGCGACTGGATCTCCGCCCGCAGCCCATCGAGGCGCTGCGATACCTGCGACAGCTCGTAGGAGAGCAGGTCCATGTCCAGCCGTGTGAGCCGCTCCGTAAGCTCCTGCCAGCACAACGCCTTCTCAGCCTGTGCCTCGAGCACGGGCAACTGCCTTCCCAGCTCGGCGGCGACATCGCTCACCCGGAGCTGGTCGGCGCGGACTTCCAGCAACCTTCGCTGCGCCTGGCTCTTGCGCGCCCGGTACTTCGTGATCCCCGACGCTTCGTCGAATAATGATCGTCTGTCATCAGGGCGCGCTGACAGGATAGCATCGATCTTGCCCTGCTCCACAACGGAATAGGCCTCGCGCCCCAGGCCAGTGCCGGAAAACAGGTCAGTAACGTCACGAAGCCTGCACGGCACTCCGTTGAGCAAGTACTCGGCTTCGCCGGACCGGTATACCTTGCGGGTGACAGTCACCTCATCGAACCCGATGCTGAGGAACTGGTCCG
>CAYZHL010000196.1:4259-5232 GCA_964478095.1 uncultured Clostridia bacterium
AGTTGTCAAATACCAACGATACCTCAGCATAGCCTAGGCCCTTCCTGCTCTGGCTGCCCGCGAAGATCACGTCCTGCATCTTGGATCCGCGGAGCAGGCGGGCGCTCTGCTCTCCCATCGCCCACCTGAGAGCGTCGGATATGTTGCTTTTTCCCACCCCGTTGGGACCCACGATGCCCACGATTCCGGGAGTAATGTCCAGGTCGACACGGCCTGCGAAAGACTTGAACCCGTACAGAGAGAGCTTCTTAAGGTGCAAATCTCGCCCTCCCAATGAAGCGGGCCGGAACTGGCCGGCCCATGTAGATCTGATGTTGATCCGATTTCTTCTCGCCTACTGGGCAGACCCCAGCATCTCCATGCCGCAGCGAGCGGCGGCCTGCTCGGCCGCTCTTTTGCTTCTCCCCTGCCCGCTTCCTATCACGCTGCCGCTCACTAGGACTTCCACGGTAAACCAAGGCTTGTGACTGGGCCCATCGGCGCGAACGGTCCTGTAGGACAGGTCCCCGATGCCAGCGCCCTGGACGTACTCCTGCAGAGCGGTCTTGTAGTCGGATCCTGGGCCCGATATCACGCGTTCGATGATAGGTTCCATCACTCTGACTATGAAGTCGCGCGCTTGGTCGAAACCACCGTCACTGTAGATTGCGCCAATAACTGCTTCCATGATCCCTGCCAGATTGCGTTGTCGCGCGCGTCCGCCCGACATCTCCTCGCCATGGCCCAGCTTGATGTAGCGCTGAAGGTCAAGAGTGAGCGCGGCTTCGGCCAGAGCGCGCCCGCTGAGGATCTGAGCAGACAACTTCGACAGCCTGCCTTCGTCGGCCAGCTGGAGCAGGCGCATCAGCTGATCTGCTATGACCGCCTTCAAGATGGCGTCGCCGAGATATTCCAGGCGCTCATTGGATTCGCGGTGCCCTGCCTGATGCTCCGCCGCGTACGAAGTGTGCGTGAGCGAAAGAAGCAGCACAGA
>CAYZHL010000197.1:0-230 GCA_964478095.1 uncultured Clostridia bacterium
CTGAATATTCGAACTGGGCTGCAATAGCCTCATCTCGTCGATCACGTCGAGCACGAGATAGGTGACATCGTTCACGCCGTCGTGCCCGTCGGGCGTCAGCCCTCCGCAGTTGATGTTGGCGAAATCGGTGTAGGTGCCGCTCTCGGCGGCAGTCACCCCCACCTTGGGCGGGGCAGGCTGGTTGTTGAACTTGATCCAGAAACACTGCAGAAGCTCGCGGGCGCTTTCCT
>CAYZHL010000197.1:246-1973 GCA_964478095.1 uncultured Clostridia bacterium
AGTCCCTGCTTGTAGAAGGGATAGAGATGCTGGTCAAGACGGCCCGGGTTGAATGAGTCCCACGTGTTCAGCTCAGTTATCACTCCGAGATGCACGAACCAGTAGGCCTGCAACGCCTCCCAGAAGTCCCGCGGCGGGTTTTCGGGCACCCATGAGCAGATCTCGGCGATTCGCAACAGCTCACGGGCGCGATCGGCATCGCCGTCCAGCTCAGCCTGGCTGGCCATGTCCCGCGCAAGCTGGGCGTGGCGCCTGGCGAAAATGCAGATCGCCTCGGCGCATATATCCATCGCGCGCAACTGTTCCGACTTGGCATGTGCCTTCGGGTCGCCTGCGTAGTCCAAGGCGGCAAGGCTTGTCGCAATGTCCTGCCTCAGCTGCCTGAACCCTTTGCGGTAGATCTTGTCGTCTGCCACAGTATGGCCTGGGGCGCGCTGCTCCATGAACTCTGTGAAGATCCCCGCCTCGTAGGCGGCCCGCCAGTCGTCAGTCATCTCATCGAAGATGAGATCTCGCATGGATCGGCCCATCCAGAAGGGGATTATCCTCTCCTCATACGCCTTCCGGGCCTCGGGCGGGCACACAAAGGGTATCTTCTCTCTGCTGTGCAGCAGGTCGAGATCGTGAAGAGAATGGCAGCAAAGCTCGGGATAGGTGGGCGTGGCCTTGGGCGCGGGCCCGCGTTCGCCCACTATCAGCTCGCTCCCTCCAATACATATGGCCTTGTTCTCCATAAGGTACTTGAAAGCGCGGGCTCGCCGCAGCACGGGCGAGGCTGTGCGATCACTTGCACAGAACTCAGTGATGAGCTCAGCCCGCTCCGACGTAATGTAGGGGACCGTCTCAAGGCTCTCATGGCGCAGCTTACTGACACGGGCGTTCATTGACGATCACTCGCCCTCCTCCGGTTGTTCGAACATCGAGACCCATATGCCGCAGTTGATTCGCAATCGACTCAACATATTCGGCATCGGCCTGCACCGCACCTTCGAGTGCATACTCCCTGCCCAGCCTGGCGTATTTGTCGATTCCGCTGCGGTGGTAGGGCAGAAGATCCACCTGCTCAGGCCGGCCTCCCGCAAGCGATGTCAGCAAGCCGGCCAGACTGCGCAGATCGTCAGGGCTATCGTTGATCCCCGGTATCAAAGGAATACGTGCCCAAACTCGGCTTCCCCGGCGGGCAAGCGACCTCAGGTTCTCCAGCACAGGCTGGTTGAAGCAGCCCACGAGCATCATGTGCTTGTAGGGGTCGACAACTTTCACATCGAACAACCACAAATCCACCAGATCGGCCATTGCCTCGACCAATCCGGGATCGGCGATTCCGCTAGTGTCGACGGCTGAATGCACCTCACATCGACGGCACTCCTCGAGCAGGGCGTAGAGAAACTCCGGTTGCGCCAGGGGTTCGCCTCCTGTGAACGTCACACCTCCGCCCGACTGATCATAGAACGCCCTATCCCGGTCTATCTCGGCCATGACATCGCCAGCGCTCACAGTCCGCCCCACAAGCGTGCGCGCCTCTGCAGGGCACGCATCGACGCACGCGACTCGCGCGGCCCCCCCGGCACACGCTAAGCCGCCTGCGTCCGCCGCGCACAGCCCTCTATCCACCAGCGGACGTCCGTTCTCCATCTGTATGGCGTTCACCGGGCACGCCTCGACGCATGCCCCACACCCGATGCACTTGGACGGCCAGAACATCACCTCGCGTCCAAAACCCTGGC
>CAYZHL010000197.1:1983-5213 GCA_964478095.1 uncultured Clostridia bacterium
CTCCGGGTTGTGACACCACGCACACCGGGCGGGACAGCCCTTGAAGAAGACGGCCGTGCGGATACCCGGCCCGTCATTGACCGAATAGCGGCGAATATCGAACACTTGTCCGCGTATTTCCACCGTCGCTACATCATCTCGCTTCTTCGAACCCGTTCCTCGATCATGTTGATGAGCACCCGGTCAACATCTCTCATGCCCTCGGCGTTCAGCCTGCCCCCTCACGCATCCTCTGCGCTCTCAGTCTTGGCTTATTCTTGATCAGCTGTCGATTTCCCTCTATGCAAGGATACGCCGATCGGCGCGACATGATGGCAGGCAGAGCATACTTTACGTGATCAACACGTATCCTGTGTTGCGGCTGACGCATGAGCGCCGGGAGTGGAGGAGATACGATAAATGAGGCGAAATATTAGAGGTAACGACAAATACGGGAGGTGGGCGCCTGTGTCCGACATATTCGACAAGATCAAAAAGACCATAGGAGTCGGCGTGGACGCTGTTGGGGCTAAGTCCAAGGAGTTGTGGGACACGACCGTAATCCGCGCCAAGATAAGCGATCTCAAAGCCAAACGGCGTGATCTCCTGGAGGATCTAGGCAGACTGACCTACGAGATGCTGTCAGGAGGATCGCTCGCGGAGCCGGTGCTGCGCACGAAGGCAGACGCAATCCGCGACATTGATCTCCAGATCGCCGCGGCCGAAGGTGAAATCCAGAGGATCCGCGAGGCGTCCAGGGATCAGCTGCCCGCAGATGGCGAGGACGTGCCAGCACAGCCAGTGGAGGCGGAAAAGCCGGAAAGCGCCAGCGAGAGCACTGCCTCTGAAGCAGAACCCTCCGCTTGCGACCAACCCAAGCCGGCCAGAACGTGCGAGTGTGGCACTGCGGTGCTGGAAGGGGCGCGGTTCTGCGTGGCCTGCGGAAGGCCGGTAAGCGACGACTGACGGAGGCGCAGCTATTGAGAAAGACCAAGATCGTATGCACGATAGGGCCCGCCAGCCATGAGCTGGATTCGCTGCGCGAGCTGATTCAGGCAGGCATGGACGTGGCCCGTCTCAACTTCTCCCACGGCACTCACGCAGAACACGCTGAGCGGATACGTATGATCCGCCGGCTGGAGAGCGAGTGCCGTCGCTACGTCCCAATCATGCTCGACACCAAAGGCCCTGAACTCAGGATCGGCCGGTTCTCTGCAGGGCACGTTACGCTTGAGCCCGGAGCATCATTCACGATCACTACCGAGCCGGTCACGGGTGGGCCTGACGCAGTGTCGGTGAACTACCCAGGCCTCCCGCTCATCGCTCGGCCGGGCGACCGCCTTTTGCTGGACGATGGACTGCTCGAGCTGGAAGTCTCTGCCGTTCAGGGCCCTGCCGTCGTATGCAAGGTAGTGGTTGGAGGTAAGCTGAGCGACAGGAAGCGGATCTCCATACCCGGTCGGCGACTGAACCTCCCCACACTATCCGGCGACGACAAGGATGATCTGCTTTTCGGCATAGAGAACGGAGTTGACATGGTTGCGGCGTCCTTCATGCGCAGCGCGGCGGACGTGCAGCAAGTCAAGTCATTCCTCGCAGAGCATGGTTCCAACATTCCGATCATAGCCAAAATCGAGAGCCGCGAGGGCATCGAGAACCTCGACAGCATACTGCGCGTCGCCGACGGCCTCATGGTTGCCCGGGGCGACCTTGGCGTTGAGATGCCTGCGGAAGATGTGCCCATCATACAGAAACAGATGATCCAGAAATGCCGCAAAGCCGGCAAACCGGTGATTACTGCTACGCAGATGCTCGACTCAATGATCAGGAACCCCAGCCCCACTCGGGCGGAAGTGAGTGACGTGGCCAATGCGGTATTCGACGGTACCGACGCGGTCATGCTGAGCGGCGAGACGGCAAGCGGGATGTACCCCGTAGAGTCGGTTCGCACGATGGCCCGCATAGCGCAGCGGGCGGAAATGGCACTGCAGTACACCGACGCCGCAACTGCGCGGATGGGCAGCGCGTCGATGCCGGTAACCGATGCCATCGGCCATGCTACAGTGCAAATAGCCGCTGAGCTCAGGGCGGCGGCCATAATCACGTCTACTAAGTCGGGATGGACTGCCCGGATGATCGCGAGGCACAGGCCCAAGACGATGATCATAGCGGTAGCCACGGATCCACACACTACACGAACGCTCAACCTGCTGTGGGGTGTCTACCCCATACTCGGGGAGGACATCGCCACAACCGACGAGATGATCCTGATCGCAGTGAACAAGGCGGTGGAGGCGGGATACGCACGGCCCGGCGACACTGTAGTGATCACTGCAGGAGTCCCGGTAGGAGTCTCCGGCACGACAAACCTCATCAAGGTACACGAAGTCAGGTCCTAGTCTTTCCGTCGATCATCTGATTCTCTCTCACACTCCAGATCCCCAGCAGGATCTGGCGTTTTTCTGTACCTTCCTCCCGAGTCTCCCGGCGATCCTTGATCGCGTAATGCGAGGCACCCTTCTCCTCGCCATCTCTGTTTTTCATTGACTATCCCTCTTCTTTTCCACGACGGCGATTCGATCCTCGATCTTGCCTGAATACTCGTAGCATTGCGTAGGTTTACGTAATTATCCATGTCTGGCAGGACTTGTGCAGCCAAGTGTCGTAGTATTGCTCGTGTCAAATACCATCGACACACTGCGTCCCTGCAACTCGTCTCCCAAGTTTGCCTGCATAGTTCGGCAAATCGCTGGAAAGGAGGAGGTACCTCGGCCGGAATCTCATTCGAATCTCACGTGAACCCGATTTACTCCCATTTATGTTAACGGAAGGAGTAGGTTGCGTATGCCAAGATACCGCCGAAGAACGGTATGGCTGTTTTCATTGCTTGTACTCTCAGCCATCGTCTTCTTGGTGGGCGCCACAGGCGCCCTGGCACAGAACCCGGCATCTTCGCCGCGCGGCGGATGGCAACCGGGCCCAGATAGCTATCACCCCAGCAGAGTGATAGTACGCTTTCAAGACACAGTGTCAGCAGAGGCCGCGTCCGAGTCGATTGGGCGGCTAGGCTACACTATGGGCCCTGTGGCCGAGTTCGAGCCATCTGCCTCGTTCCCCGGAGGGCTCAGGATCGGGGTGATCAACCTTCGCTCGATGGAAACCCCCGATGCCGCAGTAGACAAGCTCTCCCGTATACCGGGCATAGCCTACGCGGAACGCGACTATATCCGGTTCAAGGACCAGGCCGTAAT
>CAYZHL010000198.1:0-5207 GCA_964478095.1 uncultured Clostridia bacterium
TCCGGCAGAACCATATCACTGAGGCGATAACCGATGATACAGTAGGAGGAATCGCCCAGATGCTAAAGGAATTCCGGGATTTTGCGATGAAGGGCAATGTCATGGACATGGCTGTGGGTATCATTATCGGCGGAGCGTTTGGGAAGATCGTGAGCTCGCTGGTGAATGACGTCATCATGCCGCCCATAGGAATGCTGCTCGGCAAGGTTGACTTTTCGAACTTGTTCATCAATCTGTCGGGCGAGCATTACGCGTCTCTCGCGGACGCGAAGGCGGCCGGGGCAGCAACGGTCAACTACGGGCTGTTCCTGAACACGGTGATCGATTTCGTCATCGTAGCGTTCGCGATATTCCTCATGGTCAAGTGGATCAACAAGATGAGGGCGGCTACCGAGGCTCTTGAGAAGAAGCCCCAGGTAGCTCCGGCGGCCCCTACTACGAAGGAGTGCCCATATTGCTTGTCCGTCATTCCGATGAAGGCAATCAGATGCGCGCATTGCACTGCAGACCTGTCTGACAAGTAGGGCCCAACCAGAAACAAGCGACACGCCCCGGGGTCTTTAGCCGAAGCCCCGGGGCGTGACTCGTATGGCGCCCACAAGTTCGCCTAATACACGTCCGGGCGCCTCATCACACCTGTCTTGTTCAGTGGATAGTACCGCAGCACGGCCCTTCCCACGATCCGGTCGATTCGCAGGAAGCCGACGCTTCCGCGGCTATCATCCGAATTGTTCCTGTTATCGCCCATCACGAATACATGACCGTCCGGCACTGTGCCCGGCCCGTAGTCGCTCCAGGGAGACGCAGCCACATACGGCTCGTGCAGTTCGTTGCCGTTCAGGTAGACACGACCATCCGATATCTCGATGGTATCGCCGGCCACACCTATGATCCGCTTGATATACGGGCGCATGGATCCGCTGAAGTCCACCAGCTCGCGCATGGCTTCTACGGCGCGAGCCAATCCTTCGGTATCAGGCCGCCAAGGGTTCCGCAGGACAATGATGTCGCCTCGAGCCGGAGCACGGAACCTGTAGCTCACCTTCTCTACGATAATCCGTTCCCGGTTGTGTAGGGTGGGCTCCATTGACGCGCCTTCCACCACGAACGACCTGCCCACGAAGGTCATGATCACTACTGCCAGCAATATCGCCAGTGCGATAGACTGCACATATTCCATGGCCTCTCGAACCGCAGCCTTTCTTCGGCGCTTGGCCTCAGCAAGCCTGATGGCCTGCGCTGCGCCCCAGTCGAAATCCGACACAGTGTCAGTCTCCACGTCGGCGGCCTGCTCTGCCGACGCCGAAGCAGGAGCGGAATCGCCCAGTACTACCACGTCCTGCTCGTCTGTCTGTTCAGTCCTGTCGGACATGCCGTCGGCCACATCGCAGGTCTTGGGCTCGACCGCGTCTTCGATTTTCGTATTCTCAGTCATTTGATACGCGACCACCTTACCCGAACCTGGACATCTACCTTCCTTAACACAAACGAGAATGGCACGCTAACCGTTCCCGCGCCGTGAAAGGTCCCGACTCGATAATACCCCCTTACGCGCTCTGTGGCAAGCTCAAGGCACCCGTTCCTTAGTGAATGGTACGCCCCGCTCTCCGGACGAGTACCATGATGCGCGCACCATAATCCGAAGAGAGGGGGGTCATGCGAATGTACAGGCAAATAGCGCTGGGGTTGAAGCCAGGACTAGGCCAGGGACGCGAACTCGCCCAGCCTCTGGCGCTCGCGCTAGCGGCAGCAGGCCTAGCAGCGTCTCTTTGGATCGCCCGAGTCAACTACCTGCTCTTCCATACCGCCGTTGAGAATTTCTCAGTGATAGTGGCTGCAATGACGTGCGTGCTTGCGCTGGCGTCGTCCCGATATGCCCGAAGCGACCTACTGCTCTTCATAGGGCACGCGCATGCCCTGGTTGGAGGTATAGACTTCCTGCACATTATGGCCTATAAGGGCATGTGTATCCTGTCATTGCCGACTCCGAACACTGCCACACAGCTGTGGATCGCCGGCCGGTATATATGGGGGGCGATGTTCTTGATAGCGCCGGCGCTGGCGAGCGGGAGACTCCCACGAAAGCCGGTGACGGCAGCGCTTGGCGCGATTGCGGTCGCCCTTACATGGTCAATCCTGCATGGAGGTATCTTCCCCGCGTGCTTCATCGAAGGCTCAGGGCTCACCCCGTTCAAGATCGTCAGCGAGTACCTAGTGATAGCCGCCGTCATCGCCGGATCGCTGCTCCTCGCGAGGGAGCGTGACTCGATCGATGACTCGCTCTTCAAGGTACTGATACGCGCAGCAGGAGCAACCGTCGTTTCGGAGTTATGTTTCACTTTGTACCATGATGTCTACGGCACTGCCAACTTCCTTGGTCACATCTTCAAGGTCATAGCCTACAGTTTCTTACTTCGCGGCGTGGTTCTGCGCGGGCTACGGGCGCCATACGATTCGATCTTCGCTGAGCTGCAGAAAAGCGCTGTCCGCGACTCGCTTACAGGGCTGTACAACAGGTTCGGTTTCATGCAGATGGCGCAGCGCGAAATGGATGCTGCTATCGGCAATCCCGATGCTTTGGTGGGCGCTCTCATGGCGGATCTCGACAAGTTCAAGCATGTAAATGACACGTTCGGCCATCTCGCCGGCGACGCCGTCCTCGTTCAGTTCGCGCGCATCCTCGTGGCCTCGGTTGGCCCCGCCGACACGGTAGCGCGCCTTGGAGGAGACGAATTCGTTGTATTGCTTCCAGGCGCCGATGGAGAGAAAGCATCAGCAGTTGCCAGTATCATCAAGCAACAGACACGCGCATGGACTCAGCAATCGGAGACGGCCGCAGGACTCGACGTGAGCATAGGCGCGGCAGTGTGGATGCCCCACACGGGAGGCAATCTGGATACTCTGCTTCGACAGGCCGATGACGCCATGTACAAGGAGAAGGAACTGAAGCGGGCTCAGGCTCTGCCAGCGGGCCCAGGACCCGAGTAGGGATCCTGGACCCGCAATCCGGGCGGCCATGGATGGTATGCGTGCTCCAGATGGCCGCCTGCCAAAGCCTGCCCTGACGCCTACACACCCTGGACCATGTCCATGAGCTCCAGTGTGTAGCAGGCCTCTCGCTCCATGTGGTGCAGCAGATGGTACGCGAAGTTCACCTGCCCGGTCGGTACCCTGCAGCAGCCGATCGACTCCTTGAGGCATCTCAGGTAGCCTATCCACCCGCCCACAGCCTCGCGGTCTCGGGCAATCAGCTCACGCATGTCTGCAAGCGACGCTCCTGCTATCCTGGCCTGAGACATCTCGCGGAACAGCCCGAGGCCCGCCTCTCCAAGCTGCCGAGTATTCGCGAAGAGCTCATCTTGGACAACCGGACGGAAAAACAGACTCAAGACGACACCATGTTCAGCATTGATATCGGCGAAGAACATGATCTCATCCATCAGGATCGCCGCCGCTCCCTGCCCCATGCAGGGGATTACACTCCTCGGCGCCAGGCATGCCGGGAGGTTCTCCTCAGCAGGAGGCGCCGGGATCTCAAGATCAGACCTTACGGCAACAGGCCATCCCACAGGCCGATTGATGACACTAAGGAAGAAGTCAGCTTCTCGTCTTGTGTGTTCTAGCATGTCCGCCGGCAACTGCATGTGGATGCGGCATTCTCTGACCATGGCCGCAAGGTTGCGCTTAAGTTCCCTCAGAGGAATCACTCTGCTGTTGGCCTCGGCTATAAGGCATTCTACCTGCCCCGGGGGAAACGGCGGGCATGCCGATTGCACCGCTGCCAGGAGTTCATCAATTCGCATGCCCAGGCAATCCACATAGCGGAACAGCCCCTCATCGGCCACGTCCAGTCCGCTCCGGATCAACCTGGCGTGGTCCGACATGATGTGAAGCCAGAACCGCATTTCCTCGACAACGCCCATCGCCAGACCGGGTGAGAGTGCCGGCAAAGCCGGCTGCACAGATATACTCACGTCGAAGTCACCTCCGCTTTAGGCAATCACCATAGCATAGTCAGGCGGAGGCATGTTCGCGACAGGCTTAGGCCTTGGCTGTGTCAAGTGCTTCCCGGATGGTAGGTATGGCCGCCTCGGCCGCGCGGAACCCTTCGGTGATCAGCTCCGGCGCACGCCAGAACTCGGCGCCGAACACTTCGCCAACTTGGGGCCTGATCACAATTGTCGCCATGCAGGCAACCGGCGCCGCCACCAGGCGACCCATGATGTCGAACGAGTTGATGAGTGTGGAGACTATGGAAGGGGCCTTCCCCAGTTGCTCCGGGGATGGCTTCAGCACTGGCATCACGTCAACGGCGATCGAGACATCGACTCCCAGTGCGGCCAAGTAGTTCGCTGGTATTGGGTTCAGGATGCCTCCATCCACAAGCGCCCGACCGCCGTGCATCATCGGCTGAAGCACGCCGGGGATAGATGACGATGCCCGTATTCCCTCGTGTACAAGGCCATCTTCGATGACCACTTCCTCACCGGTGTTGATGTCCGCGGCGGCACAGGCGAAAGGCAGCCGAAGCTCTTCGAAAGTCTTCGCCTTCGTCAACTCCTCAAGCAGCGCCCCCATTTTCGCGCCGCTTATCAGGCCGCCGCGGTTCGGCACAGTCAAGTCAATATGGCGGAAGACCTCACGTCTGTCGATTGACATCCCAATCTCCAGTAGCTCCAAGGCTTCCATGCCGGCGGCATAGCATCCCCCGATCACAGCTCCCATGCTACAGCCCACGATAACGTCGACCGGGATGCGCGAGCGGAACAGGACTTCGAGCACCCCTATGTGAGCCAGGCCGCGCGCGGCCCCGCTTCCCAGCGCCAGTCCCACCGATGGACGGCCGACTCCATCCATCCTGGCGCGAACGCGTCTGCGCGTAGCAGCTAGCCTGGTCTGGAGCAGTCCGACAGGCGTCGCGACCAGACTCCGCTCGGCATCGATCGGTCCCACAGGACAACACCCCCGACACACGCTTTGAGGTCAAAAAGCCCCGAAACCTAAGTTCCGGGGCATACGCGCAATATAGCTGGTCGGAGCGGGGAGACTTGAACTCCCGGCCTCTTGCACCCCAAGCAAGCGCGCTAGCCAAACTGCGCCACGCCCCGACCGTCTCACAAGGGCCATTATAGCAGAGTTCAGCGGCCCGCACAACCCCTGAATCGCGCCCTGTTGTGCGCCCCGAATAACGCCGCCTCACGCCGTGT
>CAYZHL010000199.1:0-1148 GCA_964478095.1 uncultured Clostridia bacterium
CGGTTCGGCAAGGCCATTGAGGGCGGCACCATTAGGTGGGCGCTCTCCGAGGAACCCAAGAACTTGAACCCCATCACCGCAAGCAGCGCTTACGAGCAGGAAGTGCTGTCGAAGGTGTTCGACGGCCTGACCACATCCCATCCGGATACTCTGGAAGACATGCCATGGATGGCTGAGAAGTGGGATGTCGGCACCTGGGACGTAGAGCCTGGCAAGAAGGGCACCACCGTCACTTGGTACGTCAGGAAGGGCATCAAGTGGTCCGACGGTATGCCATTCACAGCTGAGGACGTCAAGTTCACCATCGACTACCTGAAGGAGAACGAGTGCCCTCGTTACCTCGATGCGACGATGGACATCGTCAAGACGGAGCTGATCGACAAGTATACTGTGAAGGTCTACTTCAACTCGATCAGCTACTGGCACTTCTACAACGCCGGCATTAGCATGCTCGCCAAGCACATCTGGCAGAACGTGAAAGACTGGAAGACATTCCAGCCCTGGCTGGAGCCGCACCCGACGATTAAGGGCTACACCAAGCTCGTCGGCACCGGTCCATTCATCATGAAGGAGTACCGTCCGGGCGAGTTTGTCAGGCTCGTCAAGAACCCTAACTACTGGCGCCTGAAGCCCGGCAAGTAGACGCAGCAGCGCGACCAAACCGAATTGCGCGGACCGCCGCCCGCGATGCATAATCCGGGCGGCGGTTCCGGGTGAAGCGGCAGAACGAGGTGAGATACACTTGGGTTTTCGCTCATACCTTCTGAAGCGGCTAGGATACGCCGTGATCGTTCTCCTCGTCATTCTCACGCTCAACTTCATACTCTTTCGTGTGATGCCGGGCGATCCCGAGAAGATGATCATTGACCCCAACTTCAAGCAGGAAGCCAAGATGGCGCTGAAGAAGCAGTACGGTCTGGACGATCCGCCCCTGGTTCAGTACAAGAATTACATGCTCGCACTGCTCAGGTTCGACTTGGGGCTCTCTTTTAACACGCAGCGTCCTGTGTGGGACGAGCTCAAGGAGAGGTTGCCCAACACCATCACGCTCTTTCTGGTGACGTTCATAGCCACAGCCGCAGTCGGCATATCTCTCGGGGTGTACTCCGCGGCCAACAGGGGGCGGTTCACGGAGAAGTTCGTCGTTG
>CAYZHL010000199.1:1158-5191 GCA_964478095.1 uncultured Clostridia bacterium
CCACGCTGTTCCAGGGTTTTTCGTTCAGCTCATGCTCCTGCTCTTGTTCGGCTACTACTGGCCTATATTGCCTATACATGGCACTATGAGCGCGCCGCCGCCCGACGGCGCCTTTGCCCAGTTCCTCGATCGTGTGTGGCACTTAATCCTACCCGCCGGATCCAACCTGGTTATGGGCTTTGGATCGTGGGCGCTTTACACCAGGAACACCATGATGGAGGCTCTGGGGCAGGACTACATCCTCACTGCCCGGGCCAAAGGGCTTCCCAAACGCGATGTTCTATACCATCATGCTCTTCGGAGCGTGCTGCCTCCTATCGTGACTCTGATCTTCATGTCTTTGCCGGGAGCAGTATCGGGGGCTGTCATTACGGAGAGCATCTTCTCCTGGTTCGGCGTGGGTAGATATTTGCTCGATGCTACCATGCAAATGGACTATCCGGCGGCGCAAGGCGCGTTCTACCTGATTGCGCTGGCCGTCATCATCTCTAATCTCTTGGCGGATATCGCGTACGGCCTGGTTGACCCGAGGATCCGCGTGGGGGCAGGTGGTACCAAATGAGGCAGGATGCCAAGGCAGCCCAGAGGGCCGACGTTGCCAAGGCTGCGGCAGCGGCTACTCCCAGGCCACTCACGTTCTGGGAGCAATACCGCAGGAAGTCGCAGGGCATGGTGGGCCTGGCAATAGTGGCGGTGTACGTCATCGTTGCAGTGTTCGCTCCATGGATAGCGCCGTACAACCCCAAGGATGACCTCTACCTCGCAGATGCGAGCGCCGCGCCGGTCTGGATGTCCAAGCTCAGCGCGAAGTTTAGAGATTGCCCTCCGACGATCCGGCTCAAGCTGGGCTTTGATGAATGGAACCAGGAGGAACTGGGCGCGGCCACTCTATCGCCGTTTGACGATGGCGAAGGGAGCGGAATCCAGCTCAGTTACCCTGCAACTCAACCCCGGGAATCTGAGGCGGAAGAGGACTTCAGTTTCTCGTTCGTAGGCAATGCTCAGTGGAACCCTTGGGCTTCGAGCAGTTCCGAGGAACCATCCGATCAAGTCGCAGATGAAGAGATCTCAACGGAAACCGGTGCTTCCGCGGAGCAAGTTGTGCTGAGCCATGTGATGCAGTACAACTACAAGTCGCCCAATACCTTTTCCGCGCAGTTCGACTACTCGATAGACGCGCCCGACACCGCCGAGACATCCATTAATGTCGAGCTGGTGACTCCGAATGGGGAAGCGTACGACGTGTGGGACAGGACTGTGTCGGGAAGTGTGGATTCCGAGAGCGCGATAATCGACGCCCGCGACTTCGATCTCAAGATGAAACTGGGACTGTCGTTCTTCGGCGAACCCAGCCAGGTGCTATTTGCCGAGAAGGGCGACTACACTATCCGGCTTAGGATGTCGTCCGCCTCGCCCGACGGGCCGGTAACCATGAAGATAAGTCCGGTGGCCTTTGGAGTCCTCGGCATGGTGCACGGCGTGCTTGGAGTCGACCATATGGGTTCCGACATCTGGTCGCAGCTCATCTACGGGACGCGCATAGCGCTGGCCATAGGCCTTTCAACGGCTTTCATAGCGGTAGCCATCGGCACCACTGTGGGAATCGTGGCGGGCTACGTCGGCGGCGCGGTCGATGAGTTCCTGATGCGTGTGGCGGACGTGCTGCTCGCCATACCGGAACTGCCCATACTGATTATCCTTGGCGCGCTATTCGGGAAGAGCGTGCTCAACATAGTGATCCTGCTGGCGTTGCTGTCATGGATGGGCATCGCGCGGCTCGTGCGTTCCCAGACGCTATCGCTAAAGGAGCGGCAGTTTGTCGAGGCTGCTCGGGCATCGGGGGCGCCGCAGAGCTACATCATGCTCCATCACATACTGCCCAACGTGATGCCTCTGATCTTCGCCAACCTCGTTCTGCGGATACCAGGCGCCATCTTGGCGGAGGCGTCGCTCAGCTTCCTGGGCCTCGGCGACCCGCGAGTGTGCACATGGGGCCGCGTACTGCAGAACGCAAAGGAGTTTGGGGCTTTCACCACGATGGCTTGGTGGTGGCTGGTCCCGCCGGGGCTTGCACTGACATTCATGAGCCTTGCCTTTGTGTTCATCGGAAACTCAGTCAACGAGATCCTAAATCCACGCTATAGGGAGAGATCGTAATCATGGCCCTGCTTGAAGTGAGAGACCTGAAAATGTACTACCGTACCCTCCGGGGCCATGTCAGGGCGGTCGATTCCATAAGCTTCGATATCGAACGTGGAAAGGCTCTGGGAATCGCCGGAGAGTCCGGGTGTGGAAAGTCCAGCATGGCAACGGCAGTCCTCAGGCTGCTGCCCACTAACGGTGAGTATCACGGCGGAACGATAATGATGGATGGCGAGGACATTCTGCACATGCCGGAGGAGGAGTTCCGGCAGAGAATCCGGTGGAGCAAGATATCTATGGTGTTTCAGGGCGCGATGAATGCTCTCAACCCTGTTCACCGCGTAGGCGAGCAGATCGTCGAAGCCATCCTCCACCACGAGGAGATGCCAAGGGAGAAGGCAGTGGAGCGGGCTGAAAGCCTGCTGGATCTGGTCGGCATCAACCCCAAGCGGTTCGGCGAGTATCCTCATGAGTTCAGCGGGGGCATGAAGCAGAGGGCGGTCATCGCCATGTCATTGGCATGCCATCCCAGCCTGATAATTGCGGACGAGCCTACCACTGCCCTGGACGTGATGGTGCAGGCGCAGATCCTTAAGGCCATGGCTGAGCTCAGAGCTGAGCTCAACTTGTCGATGCTGCTCATCACTGTACAGGCGCAAGTACTCGAGCTGATGGAAGACATAAACCGCGAGATGAGCGCCGCCATAGTAATGGTCACCCACGATCTGGCGCTCGCCGGCGACTTTTGCGACAACATAGCGGTGATGTACGCCGGCAAGATAGCGGAGTACGGAAGCGTGTACGACGTGTACGGGACCCCTGTTCATCCTTACGCAGCCGGCCTGGTCAAGTCATTCCCCAACATTCACGCCGAAAGATCCGCGGTCAGGTCTCTTCCGGGCTTTCCTCCGAACCTCTTAGCGCCTCCTTCCGGGTGCAGGTTCCATCCTCGGTGTCCGCTAGCGGATGAAGAGTGCATGAAGGAGGAGCCCGTGTTGCGCGAAGTCGCGAAAACCGGTCACATGGCGGCATGCCATAAGGCGGAGATTGTTCAGCAGGGGGTGGACATATGGGCGCAGTAGCGGCTAAGCTTGATAAGAAGCAGTTCCAGCATGGCGACGTGATCATGGAGGTACGGAGCCTGACCAAGTACTTCCCCGTTAGGCTCAGCTTCATCCAGTCGCTGAGAACCGACAAGCCTCCCGTGCTGAAGGCCGTCGATGACGTGAGCTTCGATGTTTACAAAGGCGAGGTGCTCGGCATAGTGGGCGAGTCGGGCTGCGGCAAGACCACGCTGGCCCGCACTATTCTGAGGCTGACCGACGCCACATCCGGGTCGGTCAGGCTCGAAGATGTCGACATCATGAAGCTCAACCCTCTGGAGATGAAGAACCTGCGCCGCAAGATGCAGGTGATCTTCCAAGACCCGTACGAATCGATGAACCCCAGAATGGACGTGCAGACGATCATCTCCGAACCGCTGCGAATTCAGGGGCTTGCCAATACGGTGCACGAGTCGCGCGCTGTGGTGAGCTCAGTTCTGGCAGACGTGGAGATGATCCCTCCGGAGGAATACATGCCCAGGTATCCGCATGAGCTGTCGGGCGGCCAGCGACAGAGGGTAGCCGTGGCGCGCGCTCTGGCTCTAGACCCCGACTTTATCGTGGCGGATGAGCCGGTTTCGATGCTGGACGTGTCGATCCGAGGCGAAGTCCTCAACCTCATGCTCAATCTATCGCGCGAAAAAGGGGTCACCTTCGTCTACATCACGCACGACCTTGCTACCGCCAGGCACATCTGCGACAGGATCGCCGTGATGTACCTGGGCAAGATCGTGGAGATGGGCACGGCCGAGGAAGTAATCCGGAATCCGCTGCACCCGTATACCACG
>CAYZHL010000200.1:0-2124 GCA_964478095.1 uncultured Clostridia bacterium
CGTCGCACTCCCCCGATCGCGAAGCCAGTGTACGGATAGATTCGATCAGCTGCGCTATGCCTTCTCCTGTGGCCGCGCTGACGTACACCTGCGTGGCCTCCCGAGGTCGCTCGACGCTCGGCACAATGTCGATCTTGTTGAATGCAGTAACGCACGGAATCCGCCTCTGCTCAAGCTGGCCGAAAAGCGTGCCTTCAGGCTCGCCCGCGCCGCAGACCGCATCTACCACAACCAGAGCCATGTCTGCCTTGTTGATAGCCCTTTGTGTTCGAGCTACGCGCGCTTCCGCTAGGACGCTCTCGTCGTCGATACCAGGCGTATCAATGAATACCACCGGCCCCAGTCCATGTATCTCCATAGCCTTGTGTACGATATCGGTTGTAGTGCCGGCTACAGGCGACACCACTGATACGTCCTGCCCGCATATTGCGTTTATCAAGCTGGACTTGCCTGCGTTCATCCTGCCTAGCACGGCTATGTGAATTCGATTCGACATCGGAGTCTTGTCAACACTCGTTCGGCCCTCAGCTGCATCGCGCAGAGTGCTGCGAAGAACCTAGAAGTACAGATCGCGTTCCCCGCTTATGATCCTCTCCATCCTTCGCTCACACTCCCGTCTGAGCCTGGGGTCTACCCCTGCGAACGCCTTGCTGATCGCATTCTCAGCCAACGTGACAGTATCGGGTGACGCATAGTCGCACAAATACTCCTGGAAGGTGAGCAACGCGTTGGGCTGGCAGAACTCGTGGATGTGGCTAGTCTTGGCAAGTGACATGAACGCCTCCCCCGTTCTGCCCGATCTGTAGCAGGCCGTGCAAAAGCTGGGCACGTAGCCCGACGGGAGCAAGTCGCGGATGATCTGATCCAGGTCGCGGTGGTCGCTCACCTCAAACTGTGGAGTGTCATGTGATTCTCCCCGGCTGTACTCCCCCACTCCGGTACACGAACCCGCGCTTATCTGCGACACTCCGAGGGCTATCACCTCCTCGCGAAACTCGGGGGCTTCACGCGTCGACAGGATCATGCCGGTGTATGGCACCGCCAGGCGCAGGCAGGCGACTATTCGCTTGAAGTCGGCGTCCGACACCAGGTGAGGGAACTCGTCGAGCGACATTCCAGCCGCTGGCCGGAGGCGCGGGAAAGAGATGGTGTGCGGCCCGACTCCGTGAGCGTCATCCAGATGATGCGCGTGTTGAAGCAGTGCAACGGTTTCGAATCTCCAGTCATACAGTCCAAAGAGCACGCCAATTCCGACATCATCAATGCCGCCGGCAAGCGCCCTGTCCATGGCGGTAGTGTGCCAGTCGTAGTCGGCCTTGGGCCCATCGTGCACGCTTCGATATGTGTCGCGATGGTATGTCTCCTGAAACAACACATACGTACCGATGCCAGCGCCTTTAAGCCTGCGGTAGTCGTCTACAGTAGTGGCGGCGATATTCACATTGATCCGGCGTATACTGCCGCTCGCGCAGTGCGTGTCGTATATTGTCTGCATGACATCGGTGATGTAGTCGATATTGCAGTTCGCCGGATCCTCCCCGGCCTCGAGCGCGATACGCTTATGCCCCATCCTCTCGATCGCCCGGACCTCCTCGCGCACCTCGTCCATAGTGAGTTTGCGCCGAGGATACTTGTTGTCGCGCTTATAGGCGCAGTAGGTGCAGTTGTTCACGCAATAGTCGCTCACATACAGCGGCGCGAAGAATACCAACCGCTTTCCGTATATGGTCTCCTTTATCTTGCGCGCAGCCGCATAGACCTCCTCAAGCAGCTCGGAATCGTCCACCCACAGCAGGGCCGCCAATTCCTCTAGATCAAGCCCATGCAGTTCGAGCGATTTGGCCAAAACGTCCCTCACAGCGGCTGGGCTGTAGCGTCTACCCTGTTCGAGCGCATTGCCGATCGTCTCGTCATCAATGAACGTGCACTCAACTCGGTCTCGCATCATCTGAGCATTCCCCCTTCTGAGTGTCCTCTTTCTGTATGCCCCTTCCAGCGCCCCACGGCGCCTTAGGGCTGTCTCCCGTCCCCGGGCAGACCGACATGCCCAACCGGCGGATCTCGCGAATCGCCGAGTTCACCGAGCCGGCCAGTTCATCCCCGTCGGCCCCGGGCTTGCCCGGG
>CAYZHL010000200.1:2134-5191 GCA_964478095.1 uncultured Clostridia bacterium
GTATATCTCATAGGAGCTTCGGTATTTCCACGGCGTTACGTCCAGCATCAACACATTCGCTCCGGCAAGGAGCGCGAGGTAGCGCGCGTCACCAAAGTACTCTGAATCGCCGCAGATCGCGCCCATCTGCGCGAGATACCTGGCCGCCTGACCCCTCCACCCCTCATCCTGGCGACCGACCACCCCAAGAGCAGTGGTGGCCGGGATGTGCGCCATCGGTGTCAGAAGACGGGCAACTGCCATCGTGTTCAGTGTAGTGCGAGCATCAGGCGTCCGGGCATTCGGCAACGCTGTCGTCCCGGTCTGCGTTTGCCCATGCGCACGTACCTGCCCAGGAGATTGGTCCTCCTCCTGTCCCTGATCACGTACTCGCTGACCGAGCGGGGTATCGGGATGCGGAACGAACGGCCCTATGCTCACCATTTCGTAGCCCTCTGCGCCGCACAGGATGAGATCGCGGGCGACGGACATGTTGTCCTGGCCGGGCAGGCCCAGGATTATCCCTGAACCGACTTGGTAGCCCATCTCTCTCAGTCTCCTGAGCCGGTTCATGCGCGCCGCCAGCATCGTCGTGGGCTTCAGCGCGGCGAACAGGTCAGGATCGCTCGTCTCGAACTTGAGCAGAAACCTATCTGCTCCGGCCTCGCGCCACAGCCGATAGCAGCGGTCAGGCGCCTCGCCCACGCTCAGAGTCACAGCCGCATTAGTCGATTCCTTGATTCCCCGGATGGCTCGCGCGAGGCCGTAAGGCGGGTAACCCGGATCCTCGCCCGACTGCAGGACGAATGTGCCGAACTTGTGGAATCGCCACGCGGCCACAGCTGCCTGCACGATCTCATCCGGGTCCATCCGGCACCGGGCGATCTTCGCGTTGCTGCGACGCAGCCCGCAGTAGAGGCAATCCTGCCTACAGTAGTTCGAGAACTCGACTATCGCCCGAAGATGCACGCACGGGCCGACCGCGTCCACGCGCACCCTGTGGGCATCTGCCCACATAGCCATCTCCCGAGCCCGGCCGTGCGGGCCGAGGGCCGCCGCGACCTCACTCGCCGTCTTTGCCATCCAAGTTCACCAAGGTGACTCGAGATTTCACGCCCGTGATCGACCCCAACTTGCCTGTCATGGCCCCGATTGTGTCTGTGTCGCCGTCCAGGATGAGCGCCATCACGGACACGCCCCTGTCCCTGTATGGAACCCCCATACGGCCCACGATGATGTCGGCGTACTCGCTCAGAATCCTGTTTACCGCGGGCGCGGCGTTCAGCCTGTCCTGCACCACAATAGCCGCCACGCCGACACGGTTCTCGCCTCGCAAAGCGCCAGCTTTCCCCTTCTCGCTCGTTGATGCCATCACTCCTGTGCTCCCCCTTCCGTTAGTTCCCCACCGTCGCCAATGCCATGATGCCCAGTATGACGCGGTTTTGCCCAATCAAAAAACCCGCCTTGCGGACGGGTTGATGCACCTGAGACGGCGATGTTCTCAGGAAAGCGTCAACCCTAGGTTCAGGCACAGACCCTACCCGCAGGTATCCTCAGTATTCAGATAATCTGATCGCGCGGCGACCGAAGACTCGAACTCAAGTCCGCGTCTACGCGCAACACCATTGTAGCATAGCTTGCTTGTGAAGGAAAGCACAATCTGCTCGACCGTAGGAGTGTAGGCGCAATCCCAGCGATCACCTGTGTGGCGCTGTATGGTACAATGAGCCATGGACGACTGTTTCGTGGACACATTGCCGACAACCAAGGCCGTGTCAGCAAACAGCATCAACGGACTCCAAACGCGATTGGGGGTGGGCGGCGATGGAAGCGGAAAAGGAAGCTGCGCTGGCCAGAATAGCCAAAGAGCACGGCGTGGATCTGATGTATCTCTTCGGGTCCCAAGTCGCCGATGGGCTGAAGATCCTTCGGGGACTGAAAGTGGAGGTTCTGGATCCGTTGACCGACCTTGACGTGGGCGTTGTCACCAGCAGTCCTTTGCCCCCGCCCGCTGGACGCAGCAGGCTCTACGCAGACCTTTACATTGCCCTAAGCGACGTATTCGAGCCGTTTCCTCTGGATTTGGTTTTCCTCGAGGAGAACCACTCGGTGTTCCAATCGGAAGTGTTCAAAGGCCAATGCGTTTACGCTTCTTCGGAACAGGTCAGAGAGGACTATGAGATGAATATCCTCAGGCGGGCCGCGGACTTCAAACCGTTCCTCGAGAAGTACCTGCAAGAAGCGCTGGAGGGTTAGCGCATGAGCGTCAACAAGATCCTGGTTCAACAGCGATTGCTCCTGCTTAGGGAGCTAGCGCGCAGCGATGAGGACGAGTTCTGCCAAAACACCACAGTCTCCGCCGCTGCAGAGAGTTATCTGAGGCGGGCGCTTGAAGTAGTTTTTGATATTGGCAGACATATCCTTGCCAAGACGGGTTACACCGAGCTGTCCATGGAGTACAAGTCCATAGCTCGCGGCCTCGCGGAGCAGGGTATTGTACCCGGGGAGCTTGGTGAGAAGCTGACTAGGATGGCAGCGTACCGCAACCGTCTGGTTCATCTGTATCATCAGGTGACAGTAGAAGAGCTGTATCACATAATCACGGAGAACCTTGATGACTTCCGTGCGTTTTCGGATTCCATCCAGAAGCTTGTGCCCTGACCCCCTCTGTATCTCGGGATGCTGGTATCGGGCAGGAAGGTGGAGACTCTCGCAATGCGGAGGTTAGCCGTATGCCGGACGTGCTTCAGGCAATCATAGACAGGATAGTCCAGACTGTCGAGCCAGATCGCATAGTCCTTTTCGGATCCAGAGGCCAGGGCGCCGCGGATAGCGACTACGATATCCTAGTTCTCAAGCGCGGCGTGACTCATCGCAGACGCGTCGCGCAGGCGATTTACCTCGAACTGACCGATATTCCGGCCCCAGTTGACGTGATTGTGGAAGACCCCGACAGAATCGAGAAGTACCGAAATACTCCCGGTTTCATTTACAGTGAAGCCCTCAAAGGACGCGTGGTCTATGAGCGGTGAGGCATGGCGAGCGTGGATCGGAAGAGCAGAAAGCAACCTCGCCCGC
>CAYZHL010000201.1:0-504 GCA_964478095.1 uncultured Clostridia bacterium
CGGCCGCGGCGTCGTATTCGCGCGCTTCTCGTGCGCCCAGGCTCGATACGTCGATGGCGGGCACGGTTCTGAAAGTGGATTATTCGACGGGACGCGATTTCACCTTCTTGCCGTTCATCTATGGCCGTCCCGACGAACACACGCTCACCCTTGGACGGCGTGAGATCCCGACTGAGCTCGATCTCGAGGTCGGCGGCGGGAGGCTTGACGCGGTTTTGGCAGGCCTTTCGGTGACAGGTGTCTCCATAGAGGTCGGTGGAGGCACTGTCAAGATGGGCTTTCCCGAGGCGCCGACCGGCAGGCCCGCGGCGGGCAGCGATTGGGGCGCACGCACGCTGCGTTTCGAGATAGGCGCAGGCACAGCCGAGATTGTCCAGATAGGCAATACCGGCGTGCAGCGTGTTTCGGGCAGCGTCGGGTCGGGTACTGCCTATCTCGATTTCAGCGGGACGCAGCTTTCCGGTGTTGTGACGGGCGACATCGAAGTGGGCGCGGGCAAGCTTC
>CAYZHL010000201.1:514-2072 GCA_964478095.1 uncultured Clostridia bacterium
GGTGAACTGCGACGTCGGCGTAGGAAGCCTGCGCATAGACGGCCGTCAGTATGGCAGGAAAGGGCTGGGCGCCCATGAGACATGGGAGTCGCCCAACTACGCCGGCGCATCAGTAAAGCTGGACCTGGGCGTCGAGGCCGGAACAGGGACAATCGAGGTGACTACAGGCCGTTGATGCCTACATACAAGCGCAGGGTATTCCTGGCTGCGCTGGCCGCGGCAGTCGTGGGTATCGCGCTGGTAGCGGCTTCGCCTCTGTCGTGGGCTGCTCAAGCGCCGCGCGCGCTAAGCGCCGAAGCGGCGGACCCCGCCCTGGCCATGGCGCACGTAGAGCACTTGGCCCGGAGCCTAGGCCCAAGACCTGCCGGCACAAGGAGCGAGGCGGCAGCGGCAGATTACGTAGCTCAGAGGCTCTCGGAGTACGGCTACATCGTGAGACGGGTCCCCTTCCGCCGAAGTGTGGCCGATGGACTGTGTGTGTCACAGAACGTAGTGGCGGTGTCTCCCTCTTCGAAACCCGGCGCCCGGACCATGCTGATAGCCGCGCCCATCGACAGCCCTGCGCCTGACTTGCCCGGCGCGGATGACAACGCGTCCGGCGTCGCGGCCATGCTGGAGTGCGCAAGAATCGCGGCGCACGTGAATGCCCGGTACAATCTGGCATTCGCGGCATTTGGCGCGGGTTACGCGGGGCGCGCGGGGTCAAAAGCCGTCGCTGAGGCCACAGATGACGCCGTCATAGACCCACGGGATGTGATCATGGCCATTGTCCTGGATTCGGTGGGCCGCCCGGGGCCGGTCAAGCTGATTCCCTGGGGCGGTCCCAGGGCGTTGGCGCCGCGAGCCGTGGCGGGCCTGGTCGGGGCGGTCGGGGCGGTCGGAGACAGCCCACGGCTTGATGCCACAATCGGGCTGCTGACCGAAGTGCGAGCCGATCACGCCCCCTTCCTGTGCGCAGGAATTCCTGCTGTCACTGTCACGACTGCGGGGTCTGTGCCTTACCCCGCCCCGGGCTCTCTCGCCCCTTACTGGGACAGTGCCGACTGCGTGGACCCAGTGTCCGTGGCCCGGGCGGCCGACGCGGCAATAGCCGCGGCCAGGTGGGTTTCCTCCCAGACACGGATCCAGGCGCCCGTCCGGCCTTATTTGGCTTTTCAGCTGTTCGGCGCGGCGATCACGATTCCTTATGTCGTCGTTCTGATCGTAGCAGCTCTAGCGGTGGCGTTGGGCATTCTCTCGCTAGGACCGGCCAGATATGCGTTGTACACTGAGATCACCCGGGTGCGACCAGAAGGGTATTCGCGGGCGCTGGCTGTGTCGCTGGCAGTCTACATCGTGTCTGCGGCAGTGCTCTGGACGTCATTTGTGCCGGCTCTCATTGTAGGAGCCGTGCGGGGCATCGAAAGACCGTGGAACGCGTATCCGATACCGTTCGCGGTCGCAGGAACCGTATGTGCTCTCTTCTTCGCCATCGCTGCCGTGTCGCTGGTCGGCGCAGGCGTACGAGACGGAGTGCGACTCCCGCTCTTCAGGCTGTCGATCCTCCTGCAGGTAGCGC
>CAYZHL010000201.1:2082-5176 GCA_964478095.1 uncultured Clostridia bacterium
CTGATAATCTTCGCCTTCGGGGCGACGCGGATAGGCGCCTTCTTTCCGGCAACGGGATTGCTGCTCACCGTGGCAGCTCTGGCCGCGCCGGACGGCCCGGCCCGGAAGGTCTTGGCATGGCTTGCCCCTCTTCCCGGGGGTTGGTTGGCGATTCGAGCGGCCCAGGGCATTGCGCGCCATGCGTTCATCGATGCCCTTGAAGTGCCTATCGTCCTGTGTCTGCTGGTTGCGGCAGTGGGACTGCCATACGTGCTGACCCTGATAGCGCTGGCGCCCGCGGGGCAGGGCCAGGACATCGTGGCCAGGGCGGGCTACTTCGGCCTGAACCGCGATGTCATGCCGGGCGTCACCGTGCGCGAGTACAACAGACGCACTCCCAGAGGGATGCCCATGCTTCGGCGGCGCCAATCCCCGCGGGCTGCCCTTGTTTGGGCACTGGGGCTGCTGACCGTGATACTGACAAGCGGGCTCTTTCTAAAGCCCAGTTACAGCCCTGAGTCGCCGCAGTACGTCCACGTAGTGCAGAGTGGCGACTCGCTCGTGTTCCAGAGCGCCGACAACATACGCGGAGTATCAGTGGCGGGAGGGCCAACGGGCGAGACTCGAATGGTGGATGTCGGGCGATCCGAATTCGAGCTGCCCTACAGCCTGGCAATGCCGGCCGTGACGCTATCGATCCGCGTATCGGGAACTCAGATCTCCATGTCGCTGTCATCGGCCGAACCTGTGGCCTGGGCGGCCTTTGAGCTGGAAGGATCGACAGGGATGGAGGTTGCGTCATCCGAACGCGGCTACACCGTGGAGGCAACACGCGATTCGGTGAAGATCCGTACCGTGCTGGCCGGCGAATCAGGCCCGTTCACAGCCGACTTGGAACTTTCTGCACCGTCTGGGACACAAGTCACCATACGCGCTGTAGGGGGATTCCGCCGGAATCCGTCCGAAATCGCCCTCAGTGGCGTCGCTAAACGCTTCTATCAGGGGAATCGGTTCTCAACCCCTGCTCAACGCATTACCATATAAACTACAGAATGACAAAATACTACTTTACAACGGACGGCAGCAATGGTAATCTGTGTATGATACTATTGCTGGGAGGAGGTCATCCACTTGGATGCCATTGCGCCGAACTCCGCTGCGCTGCTCGAAGAAGAGGCACTTGCCAGGATAGTGCTCGAGTGTGTGGGATCGATTCCGTGGCATGTTGGGAAGACGAAAATAGCGCGCCTACTCAAGGGCTCCCTCGCCCAGGACATTCTCAAGATGGATCTCGACCGCATCGAACGCTACGGCGCTCTCCAGGACTTTACCCTGGCCCAGATCACCGCCATTATTGACCAGCTTATCGCCAGCGGCTATCTTCGGTCGTCACGGGGCAGACGGCCCATCGTCCTCCTTACGTCCACAGGCCGTACGGCTCTGCTCACTGGCGAGCTCCCCGGTATCGAGGTACCCGACGCGCTCAAGATGTTCATCGCGCGGGAACGGTGCCGGAAATGTCCGTACAACCCATCGCTCGTCGCTTCCGGCGAAACATCGCCTTCCGTCTCAGCGTGGTAGTCGAGGTCCGTGCCGACGACGCCCAGGCGTTCTAGTCAGCCTTTCACGCGCGTAAACATGGAGCTGAGAACGCCCCTGCTCCTAGGCGAAATTCCCACGCGAGTGGGGGCGCACCGGGGGTGTACCGAGGGTGCACCGGAGAAACCAAGCTTCGAACCCCGCAAAAGAGAGCGCCGGCAGGGTCCTGGCGCTCTTCACAATGCTAGTCATCCTTGCTGCCGTGGCCACTCTGGCAACGGGAGTCATCGCGCCGCTTGTTCCAGCCCCCACCTCCATTGTTGATGCTCCCTGCTCGACCCCCTACGTCAACCCGTCTCCATATGACGAACTCACATACCACAGGAAGTATGCCGAGGGGCCGAACGTAAGTGCGCGCGCCGCCATCTTGGTGGAGGCATCCACCGGCACAATTCTGTATGCCCGCAACGAACACGAGATCAGAGAGCCTGCCAGCATCACCAAGATCATGACCGCCATAGTGGCCATCGAACGCGGCGACCTGGCCGATATCGTCAAGATATCGGCAGGCGCTGCCCGAGTGGGCGGATCCTCTCTGGGGTTGGCGGCGGGACAGCGCTACAAGCTTGAAGAGCTGATACGAGCCACGATGCTTCGGTCGGGAAATGACGGCGCGACAGCCGTGGCCGAGCACGTGGGAGGGTCGGTGGCAGGATTCGTAGAGCTGATGAATGCACGCGCCGCCAGCATGGGCCTGAAGCACACACGTTTTGCGAACCCGCATGGTCTATCCGCGCCGGGGCACCACTCCACCGCCTACGACATTGCGCTCATGTGCATTTGGGGCTTTCGCCTCCGCAAGTTCGCCGACATAGTGGGCTGCCCAGAGCTGTGGTCGTCGCCGTTGGCGGGCGGTCAGGGAAGGTTGGCCTACAACACCAACAGGCTTCTCTGGAGCCTTGCCGGCGCAGACGGCGTCAAGACCGGAACCACAACCCGGGCCGGGCATTGCCTAGCTGCATCTGCAACCCGGGACGGACTGCAGTTCATCGCTGTAGTGCTCCGCTCGGGGGCACGGTTTCACGATGCGTCGGCCCTCTTGGAATATGGGTTTGCCAACTTCATGCGAGTGGACATGGCCAAGGCAGGCCAGCCCGTGGCAGACGCCCTCGCCGGGCGTCGCGGGGCGGCGACTGCCGGACTTGCCACCGCGCGAGACGTGTCGATGGTGGTGCGGCGCGACGAAGTGGACCAGCTAGACGCCCAGGTGATAGTGGCCGAGCGCCTCAAGGCGAATGCCAGGGCTGGCAAGCACTCCGGATGGATCAGAGTGCTGTTCGATGACGAGGAGGTGGGGGCGTACCCGCTGTACACCGTGGAAGGCCCGAAGAAGAGGCGCTAGTCCATACACTCCCTATCGGCTGTCCCGGTACGTGGTTGACGAGCCAGGCGTGGTCTGCCTCCTCGCCGATTCCCGGACTCCCTCTCGGCCTCCGCAGGCTAGTTGAAGGAAGGCTCGCTGCGCTCGCGCTCTCAGGTAGCGCAGAGCGCGGCGAGCTTCCTATTCAGCCCAAGC
>CAYZHL010000202.1:0-5127 GCA_964478095.1 uncultured Clostridia bacterium
GGATGAGTGGGTCTCCCATAGTTCAGGACGGGAAGCTCATCGGCGCCGTCACTCACGTCTTCGTATCGGACCCGACAAGGGGTTACGCTGTGTTTGCCGAGTACATGCTGGATGCCGCAGGCATACCAAAGGAGCAATCGGAGTCGCTGCCCTAGGCCGAACCACGTCAAAAAGCCCATACACGGGCTGATTTGGCACATCATATTATGTAGCGCCAGAGGGAGAAGCAAGCCTGCTTCAGCTGTGTATACGCCCTGACGGGGTTGAGAGGTGAGGCCTGTGCCGGAGACTAAGCCGGAAACGGACTCGTCTGCATTGCTTGCGCTGGAGAGACTTTCTCCGCGTGAGCGCGAGATCATAAAGATGGTAGCCCTCGGGTTGAGCAACCAGAGCATCGGGGAGCGTCTGTTCATCAGCGACAAGACCGTGAAGAACTACGTTACATCGATACGCCGTAAGCTGTGTGTCGAGAACCGGATTCAGATCGCGCTTACCGCGATCCGCTGCGGGCTGGTCGACCCAGGCATCAGTCAGCAGCAATAGAGGGAAACAGTGCCACCGCGTAGAAAGGATAATGGCAAGTTCTTCGCGGAGGCTTTGCGGAATGCTTGAGAATCGCATATGCGTGGTGATCGTGGACGACAATGTGGAGTTCACGGCGGTGGTTGAGGAGTTCCTTTCCCGTCAACCCGACATGGCGGTAATGGGCGTCGCGTACAACGGCAAGGCCGCCATAGGGCTGATCGAAGAGGTTCGCCCGGATGTTGTGGTGCTTGACGTGGTAATGCCGCACCTTGACGGCCTGGGAGTCATCGAGTACATTTCCGCCGCGGGCTTTGCGCGCCGCCCGCGGATTGTGGTCGTATCTGCCATAGGCTTGGAAACCACCGCGGCAAGCATTCTCGCTGCCGGGGCCGACTACTACCTGGCAAAGCCCTTCGATTTGACTGTACTGGCCGAGAGAATCCGGCGGCTCGCCGCGATCCCGCCGGATATCCGGCTGCCCATTCGGCAGAGCGGGCCCGCGCACATCAGTTCATCTGAATTCGAAGCCAGCAGGGCGCTGCGCGAAATCGGCGTTCCTGCCAACCTCAAGGGCTACGTCTACCTGCGCGATGCCATCATCCTGGCTCTGGGCGAGGGGGACATGCTGGCTAGCATCACACATGTGGTGTATCCTTCAATTGCCCGCAGGCACAACACAACGGCGTCCCGGGTTGAGCGATCCATGCGACACGCCATTGAGACAGCCTGGATGCGCGGCGACATCAACACCTTGAACGAAGTTTTCGGCCATACAGTGGATGCCGACAAAGGGCGCCCCACCAATTCTGCCTTCATTGCCCGAATTGCGGACAAGATCCGCCTTGATAGGGCGACAGCCAGGTAACACGAATGCGCGGCGAGCCTGGCGGAATCCTATCGATATGGATACTTCACACAACAGCGGAGCGGGTCGCTCCGGGCAGGCCGAAGCGCCAGGCGATGCGACAGCCAGAGGGATAGCCCGAGTGGACCGCAAGACCAAGCACTTGCTGGAAAGGCTTGCTCCCGGCGAAATCGCCGTGATATCCCACGCCGATATCGACGAGGTTTCGGCGCGCTCCTTCGCGGCCAAGCGGCCGGCAATGATCATCGATGCTGAGCCGTGCGTAACCGGCCGGTATCGATGCCCGGGGCCGGCTATCCTAATGGACGCCGGCATCCCTGTGCTGGACTCTGTTGGCGATCAGATTATGGATTCACTTGCAGACGGGGCAGAGGTCCAGGTGTGCGCAGGTCGCGTCTCCGCAGGCGATAGGGTGGTAGGAACCGGGCGATGCTTCACGCGCGAGCATCTGTCCGACGCTTACGCTGCCGCTGACGCCAATCGCGGGGCCGAGCTTGAGCGGTTCGTCACCAATACGTTGCACTATGCTTTGCAGGAGAAAGACATCATCCTTGGCGAGGTGGACGTGCCCGGCATCAGGACACGCATTCGTGGACGCCACTGCGTGATAGCGGTCAGGGGCTCAAATTACCTGGAGGACTTGGCTGCTGTAGGCTCATACATCAGAGAAGTCAGGCCCGTGCTGATCGGCGTGGACGGCGGCGCGGACGCACTGCTCGACGCGGGCCTGACTCCTGACATGATAATCGGAGACATGGATTCGGTATCCGACAAAGCTTTGTCTTCCGGGGCTGAACTTGTAGCCCATGCTTATCCAGACGGCAGATCGCCCGCCTCCGACAGGCTCCGAAGCCTGGGCCTTCCCCATTCAGTCTTCCGTTGCCCCGGCACCAGCGAGGATATTGCAATGCTCCTGGCTCACGACAAGGGGGCGTCTTTGATCGTGATGCTCGGTTCTCATTCGAACATGCTGGACTTTCTGGAGAAAGGCCGGCCGGGCATGGGCAGTACGTTTCTGGTCAGGCTCAAGGTCGGTTCAGTGCTGGTGGACGCCAGAGGAGTGAGCCAACTGTACCGGGGAAGGCTACGGCTGGGGCATGTGGCGGGAATCGTAGCCGCGGCCGCTGTTCCTCTGATAGCCCTGGCGCTGGCCTCGCCGTCGCTGGCTGGATTGGCCAGGCTGATTATCCTGCGCCTTCGGGTGGCTCTTGGGCTTATGTGACTAGTTCGAAACGGGGCGGGTGTCATGATGAGCCTCAGGTACCATGTGGTGTCGTTAGCAGCCGTAATCGTAGCCCTGGGCATAGGAATACTGATCGGCGCTTCAGTGGTGGGAGACCGAGGGATGACCCGGCAGCAGGAGCTGCTGATCAGCCGGCTAGATGCGGACTTTACGCGCCTGGTGGGCGACAGGGATCAGCTGCTCGCTGAAGCCGAGTTGCTGCGCAGGTTCGTACGGGAGGCCACGCCTCACCTGTTGGAGGGGAGGCTTCGCGGTCGAGCGGTGGCGGTAGTGGCTGTGCCCGGAGCGGGGGAGGCTACGGGGGCGGTTGCGCAGGCATGTGCGGCGGCCGGGGCTCAGGTGGCGGTGATCGAGCTTACCGAGGACGCGCTGGCGCGAGCGGGGCCGGGCGAGGCCGAGGTGTGGGCGAGTGCAATGGTCTCGTCCAACCTGGCTAGGGTGAAGTCCCTTTCCACTATGGGACTGGCGAAGGTGAAGATGGCAGAGGGGATCAAGTACGGCTCGATGGTGGTGGCTGCAGCTCCAGGCATCGGCGAGGCGGGAGCCCGGATCGCACAGGCGCTCGCGCGGGAATCGCACCGGAAGGGGATCAGGGCCGTGCTCGGATGGACCTGCGGCATATCCGACAGCTGGAACGCCGAATGGCCGGCTCACGCTGATTTCGGCGCATTGTCGCCAGGGCAGGAGCATCGTTGGCTGGCGCAGGTCTATGGAATAGGGCGAACTCCGGGGAACATAGTTGCCGTCTTGGCCCTTGCAGGCGCCGAAGGCGTGTTCGGGTTGCCGCCTGCTCCTGTCTTTCTGCCTGAGAACGTATCATCGGCGGGCCCGGCCAGGCAGGGTTCTGGCGGATGATCAGTTCCGGCGACCCTTGCCGACCCGGGTTCGGGGTCGTGGCAATAGTGCCGGCACTAGACGAGCAGATTGCGGTGGGCGCGACGGTTGCGGCGCTGCTGCGCGCCGGCGTGAAGTCGGTAGTCGTCGTGGACGATGGATCCACCGATTCCGAGACCGAGTTCCGTCCGCATCGCAATCCCCAGCACAACTTCCAGCACGAGCTCCAGCGGAACCTTCAGCAGGACCTCCGGTAGGACCTCCAGCAGGACTTCCAGCAGGACTTCCAGCAGGACTTCCAGCAGGACTTCCAGCACGAGCCCGTGACCGCGACCCGCGCGTGCAGGCAGACCTGGGCTGCGTGGTGTTTGCCGACGCCGACCTGGGGGACAGCGCTGAGGAGATCTCAAAGGTGATCGCGCCTGTGGCCGCCGGGCTGGCCGATATGGCGATCGCCGGGTTTCCGGCGGCTCCGGGCAGTGGATTCGGCCTGGCCGTCGGGCTGGCGAGGGCCGGAGTACGTTGCCTGTGCGGAGTGAACCTGGCATGGCCTCTATCGGGACAGCGCGCCTTGCGGGCGGACAAGGTTTTCACCATGATGGACGCGGGCGCCAGGATGGAGCGCGGCTTCGGCTTCGAGGTTGGCTTGACTGTGGATTGGCTTCGGGCCGGATACTCCCTGATCGAGGTGCCCACACTCATGACGCACAGGGCAACAGGTCGCACAATCGCAGGGTTCGCCCACCGGGGCAGGCAGTTCGCGGCAGTGGCGCGGGCGCTGGCGATGCGTGTTTGGGGAGTGAATTCGACGCCGTGACGTCCACAACAGGTGCATGACGCGGAAACCGGTCTGATCTGGACAGCCTTGCTCACTGCGCTTGCTGGGGCGGCCATCACATGGGTCTGCGCTCCGCGCATCATCGACATGCTTCTCCAAACGGTAGGCCCTAGAGCCAACTACCGACGCCGCCCACGTCGTTTCCTGTCGGGCTCGCTTTGATCTTGGGGGCGGCCGGCGGCCCGGTAGTGGCCGCGATCGTGAGCCCGCAGGCGCGTGCAGAGTCAGTGTGGATGGCGCATGCTGCATGTTTCATGCTGACACTTGGCTTTGGGCTTGCGGGGCTGGCAGACGATCTTCTGGGAGGGCACGACCATTCAGGTTTTCGCGGCCACCTGGGCGCCATGCGCCGGGGCGTTGTGACCACCGGGGTGTTCAAGATAGTAGTAGGGGCGATCGTTTCGCTTGGCGCAGTGGCGCTGATGACGGCCGCGACCCGGACCGCGACTGCGCGTGTCGACCTTTGGTTCCTTGCCCAGCTCGCTCTGGATTCGGCGCTGATCGCAGCCAGCGCCAATCTGGTCAACTTGCTCGACCGGCGTCCCGGCAGGGCTATCAAGAGCTTCTTGGTCGGAGCGCTGGGCGCAGTAGCATGTATAGGGCTATCGCAAGGCGCCGAGCAGGCGTTTCGGGCTGCGGCTTCATGCGCCGGCATCGTCGGGGCAGCCATCGCCATACTCCCGCTGGACCTGGCGGAGCAGGTCATGCTGGGCGATACCGGCTCAAACCCGCTCGGGGCCGTTCTGGGCCTATTGCTGCTCCACCTGGCTCCAGGAGCACGGATTGCGCTGCTTGCGCTGGTTTTCTTCGTCAACCTCTACG
>CAYZHL010000203.1:0-211 GCA_964478095.1 uncultured Clostridia bacterium
GGCTGTGCACGACGACGCCGGGCACTTCTTCTGGCGTATGTGGGATTCGTACTCGTCTCTGAAGTACCGGATGGTGGATATCACTGGGTTGGGCGCGCTCTGGCCCAGGCCGCACATGGCGGTGCTACGAATGTACTCACCCAGTTCGAGCAGGAGTTCGATATCGCCCTCCCGGCCCTTGCCCTTCGTGATGCGATCCAGTATCTCCAGC
>CAYZHL010000203.1:248-1099 GCA_964478095.1 uncultured Clostridia bacterium
ATTCGGCACGGAGCGCACTTGCCGCATGACTCATCCTGGATGAACTGCATGAAGAACTTGGCCAAGTCGACCATGCAGGTATCCTCGTCCATTACGATCAAGCCGCCGGATCCCATCATGGTGCCAAGTTCTTTGAGCGACTCGTAGTCAATTGGCGTATTCAGAAACTGCGCAGGGATGCACCCGCCCGAAGGACCGCCGGTCTGCGCCGCCTTGAACTTCTTGCCACCGGGTATGCCCCCGCCGAGATCGAAGATTATGTCGCCCAGCGCGGTTCCCATAGGCACTTCCACAAGGCCGGTGTTGTTGATCTTGCCGGCCAATGCAAACACTTTGGTGCCCTTGCTCTTTTCGGTTCCTATGGAAGAGAACCATTCTGCTCCGCGCAGGATGATCGGCGCAATGTTGGCATAAGTCTCAACGTTGCTGATCAGTGTGGGCTGACCCCACAGGCCCGACACTGCCGGATACGGCGGCCTGGGCCTCGGCTCTCCGCGACGGCTCTCCACCGACGCAAGAAGCGCGGTCTCCTCACCGCACACGAAAGCGCCGGCGCCCACGCGAAGATCGATATCGAAGTCAAATCCGGCGCCAAATATGTTGGCGCCCAGCAGGCCGTATTCTCTGGCCTGCTTTATCGCATGCTGCAGATGAGCCACAGCAAGCGGGTATTCGGCCCGAACGTAGATGTATCCCTGGTTTGCGCCTACTGCGTACCCCGCTATGGCCATGGCCTCGAGGACTGTGTGCGGGTCGCCTTCCAGCACGGAGCGATCCATGAAAGCTCCGGGGTCGCCTTCGTCGGCGTTGCACACCACGTACTTGGGTGAACCCTCAGCCTTTCGCGTGAG
>CAYZHL010000203.1:1187-2281 GCA_964478095.1 uncultured Clostridia bacterium
TCTCCGTAAGCGCCTTGCCCAGCGCCGCGTAGCCGTCGCGGGCGATATACTCGTCGATGTTAAGAGGGTCGATAACACCCGTATTGCGCAGAGCGATTCTCTCTTGCCGGCTGAAGAAGGTCATGGCCTCCTGGGTCTCTACGACCTCGGCAGTGCCCGGTTCCGCATAGAGAAGCCGCTTCACTATGCGCCCTTTCACAAGGTGTTCATCGACAATCTCCCTGGCATCGTCGGGAGTGAGTTTCCTATAGAAGACGCCTTCGGGGTACACGACCATGATCGGCCCCAGGTCGCACGGACCCATGCAACCTGTGACAACCACCTTTATTTCGCGCTCAATGCCTTTTGCGGCTATCTCCGCCTCCAGCGCCTCCCGCACCGCCTTGCAGCCGGAGGAGACACAGGCAGCGCCGCCGCACACCAGCACGTGCGCTCGAACCAGATCGATTCGTATTCCTCCCTCACTACGCCTGATGGACGTGGCACTATGCTATGAGTACTTCTTGAGGACCTCGGGCACCCGGTCAGGCTTTATCCGCGCGTAAATGTCGTCGTCCACCGTCATGACCGGGCCTAGCCCGCAGGCGCCGATACATCTCATCACCTGAATAGAGAAGAGCCTATCTGGAGTGGTATCGCCCGCCTTGATACCCAGCGCCTCTTCCACCTTCGCCAGCATCTTGTCGCCGCCCCGAACATAGCAGGCGGTGCCCAGGCACACACCCACCTTGTGCTTACCCTTTGGCTTGGTAGTAAACAGCGCGTAGAAAGTGATGACGCTATACACGTCCGCCACCGGGATGTCAAGCCCTGCCGCCACTCGCTCCTGAACCTCAATGGGAAGGTAGCCCACTATCTGCTGGATTTCGTGGAGGCACGGGATGAGCACTCCGCGCTGATCCTTGTACCTAGCGATAACCCCATCCACCTTCGTCCACTGCTCAGGTGTGATATCTGTGGTATCGCCCGTGCACTTGGTTTCACAGCAACCCATAGACCTTTCAACCTCCTCTGCCGGCCATTGCAGCCACAGCCTATATATGCATGATTCATGCCATGATCCGAAACGCCGCTCAGCTGGTGATTACTGCGCC
>CAYZHL010000203.1:2291-3815 GCA_964478095.1 uncultured Clostridia bacterium
CCGCACTTGAGGCGCCCAATGCACCTGCGCATCGGTAGTGAACAGCTTCACATACCCGCCGATAATGGAGCGACGCCGACCGCGAACGGCGCAACCGCTCGTAGCAGCAGCCGGGCCGCCCGCGATATGCCGTTGACGCTCATGATGCGAATTCGCATCGTTCGATGCGCGCCTGCATTATTCTCCACGATCATTCGCGAGTCTTTGAATCTTTCTCACTATTGTAGACTGATTGACTCCGAGAGCACGGGCTATCGCATACGTGCTGGGGTATGTCTCGGACGCACGCTCTATGAGTTGCCGCTCTACCTCGTCAACTGCCCTACGTAGCGGCATGATGCCCGACACGCGCACTTCTGCCGCGTCTTTCCCTCTTGCGCTCCTGATGTGAGCCGGAATGTGCTCAATGCCGATGACAGGAGCATCCACGGTTACCACAAGGAACTCCAGCACGTTCTCGAGTTCTCTCACGTTCCCCGGCCAGTTGTACTCTTCCAGCGCTTCTCGAGCCTCGCGAGATATCTGATGCGGCCTGCCGTACCTAGCGCCCCATTTCTCAAGGAAATGGTAAGTGAGCGGCGCAATGTCGCCGGCCCTCTCCACCAGAGACGGCACTCGAATAGGAATCACATTCAGACGGTAGTACAAGTCGTTTCGGAAGCGCCCTTCCCTGATTGCCCGTTCTATGTCGCGGTTGGTCGCAGCGATCACACGAGCGTCCACACGGATCTGCCGTGTGCCCCCCACCCGGACAAGGCATTTCTCCTGCAGTACCTGGAGCAGTTTGGCCTGGAGGGCCATGGGCATCTCAGTTATCTCGTCCAGGAACAGCGTGCCTCCTGAGGCCAGTTCAATCAACCCAGGTTTGCCGCTGCGGCGCGCTCCCGTAAAGGCCCCTTCCTCATACCCGAACAGCTCGGACTCGAGCAGAGTCTCAGGTATAGCCGCGCAGTTGATTTTGACAAACGGCTCGCAGCTTCGATTGCCGGTTCGGTGAATATACCTGGCTACGACCTCTTTGCCCACACCTGACGCGCCCGTAATGAGCACCGTCGACGACACGCTACATACCTTCTGCATCAAGGCGATGACGCTTTCCATCGCAGGGCTATACGCAACCATGTCCACCGGCTCGGAGTCTGCCGCAAAACCATGGGACGCCGATCTGGTAGGCCTGCCGCGCTCCGTTCTTCTCGGCTGGTTAGCGTCAGGTTTGCCGGAATGGGGGTCGAACGCAGCCTGTTCGCGGGGGTCAGCTGGCACTGAAGCCGGTGAAGGGCCCGAGGAGAATGTGCGCAAAAGGTCGATTTCGCCCGCACCTTGGCGCGTCAACTGCTCAAGTATGGGTGTGCCGCCTACGCCCTCGCGGCCTGCGCCCTCCATGACAGAGATGTATGACAATATGGCCTGACGGCGCCTCCAGGCGCCCAAGCCCTGAGGGTACGCGGGGCCATCTGCACATCCCCTGCAAAGCGAGACCTCCGCCAGAGAAGCGACGATCCCACGGGAAGATATCGCATCCAG
>CAYZHL010000203.1:3836-5121 GCA_964478095.1 uncultured Clostridia bacterium
CGCTTACGGCACCCTCCCGAAACGCGCGACCCGACCTGTCCAGGCTGTGCAGCAACCCGGCCGGAAACGGCAGCATCCGCCCGGGCCCTTCCGCCGTCACATCCGGCGCCGATGGAGCACACTGGTCGATGTGTGTTCCCAGCCTGTCGAACAGATCGCGCAGTTCTGAAAAGGTGAGCACCGCATCGGGCCCGCCCTCCACATTCTGCACAGCCCGGGTCTCGTCGCCTCGACAGGTGCGGCAGCATTCCAGCCTAAACGCAGCACAGGGCGAAATGCAGATGACTCGCGAGTAACCTGCGGCCCGGGCCGCTCGCGACGCGGCCACTTCCGGCGTTGCAACAGGAGTAATACTCTGAACTAGTTCAGGCCTGTGAACCTCGATGAGGCGAACCGCCGCCGGGCACGTCGAGGTTATCACTGTGCGCCCCGAAGGCGATTCCAGAGCAGCCCGGTACGCTGACGCCACCATCTCCGCCCCTGCCGCCGCCTCCCACACCGTGGCACAACCCAGAACCCGCAACGCGCCTATTACCCGTAGTGGATCATCATCAGGAAAAGCCCCGGGGAAGCCGGGAGATATCACCGCAGCAGCATCGCCGTGTGCCAGCAAGTCCAGCACAAACTGGGTGTGGTCGGTGAAGCCAATTGCGCCGTGAGCGCATTCTCCTACACAGGCGCCGCATCCCACGCAGGTGTCGCCATCTGCACGCACAGCGCCGTTCGCAGCGTGCATCGCCTCCACAGGGCAAGCGCGCACACATGCGTAGCACCTCGTACAGAGTTCATCCCTCGTTTCGATCAGGTCCACTTCAGCCTCCCCCAGTCGCGATGCAGAAACGCATCAATGGCACAAGGCCATTATACCATCACCGCTGGGGCTGCGCACATGAACGCGCGGATCGGGATCCCCCGGGGGGGGTGCGGCCTTCGGGGTCGCAGATCGCCCGAATTCAGGCGTGTGGTCTCGCCAGGGCCACAGCGGAAGCAGTTGGAATCGCACCGGGTACAGGGATAGACCTGCGTGTAGGTCCAGGAACAGGGCCAGGGACACATCCGGAGATAGATCCGGTGGCGTGCTGAGGGACGCAAAGATGTCCGCCGTGGCTCAGTGATATACCCCCGGTTTTCGTGATTCGGAGACGGTTAGGCGGCCCTTCGAAATCGATGTACTCAGAAGCTGCGGGTATCTCCGAGACTATAGGCAAGCAACATGACAGTGAACATCCCGCTCGGGGATTCGCCTTGCCCTGGGCCTTTCTCGTTGGGCGTCAAAGCGGCCGTA
>CAYZHL010000204.1:0-5088 GCA_964478095.1 uncultured Clostridia bacterium
TTTTCATCCTGCGTGGCGCCGACAGCGTCGGCATGGGGGACTGCCGGAAAACCCTCCGGTTAACCACGGCCGCGCTAGATGGGAGGGCGTCTTAGGGATCATAGAGCCCCCATGGCGGTCTTCGGCGGGCCGCTGCCCAGGAACCATATTCTGCCGGCGTCTCTAGCTGCATGTTCTCCAGGCACCAACTACCTGGAAAAGGAAACGTCACAGCCGGCTGCGTTCGGAGAAGCGTGTGGGTGTAAGACCGGAGGGTTTTACGGCAGGCTTCGCAAATAACCTGCCGTAAAACCCTCCGGTCGGCAGTCATCACCGGGGCGGCAGGGTCATTGGGCACCCCGGAGACACTGAAAGGGCAGGGCGCTTCCCAGAGGGCGCCTACTCAGTTTTGAACCTGGCCGCTAGTTCTTTGAGATGGTTGGCCATGGAAGCAAGCGACTGAGAGGCGGACGCCATCTCTTCTATTGAGGCGCTCACTTCTTCCGACGAGGCAGAGACTTCCTCCACCGCCGCCGCGTTCTCTTCGGACACTGCGGCCACGTTCTCAATGGACTTGTGCACCTCCATGACGCCGGCGGCCATCTCTTCCGCCGCAGCGGCGTTCTCATCGGCCACGGCAACCGCTTCGACCATAGACTGCTTCGCCTTGTCAGCTGCGTCCATGACGCTCTGTCGCAGCTTGACGGCAGAGCCGACGAGGGTGAGGTTATCCGATGCCTGCTCACGGATCCTCTTCAGCGACGACATGGAGGCCTCGACCAGGGGCATGCTCTCTTCAACTAGCTCGCCGGAGGTTTCTATGGCCTTGGACACTCTGCCTGTATCAGCCATCGTCGCTTCGATCAGCTTGGATATGGCCTTTGTCTCTGCAAGCGACCGCTCTGCGAGCTTGCGCACTTCATCCGCGACCACCGCGAAGCCCTTGCCCTGCTCTCCGGCGCGGGCGGCCTCGATGGCGGCGTTCAGCGCGAGAAGGTTGGTCTGGTCGGCGATATCGCCGATCACTTGCACCACCCGGCCGATCTCACGCGAACTCTTGTCCAGGCCCGTCGAGGCCGACTCGACCTCCGTTGAGGCCTCCTTTATCCTGGCTATACTCTGGGCTGCCTGGCTTACGTAGCGGTCACCCTCTTCTGCGGCATCTGCTGTCGACCGCATGTCCTTATCCATCTGACCCAGATAAGCGCTTATTTGCTCGAGCTCGCTCACCATCTGCGCCACAAGCGTTGAGGCCTGGTGGAGTTGCTGGGTCTGGTCGCCCGCGCCTGTAGCGATCTGCTCGATGCCCGACTCAATCTGCTCTCCTGCGCTTGCCGTCCGCGTTGCGCTGGCGCTCTGCTGCTCCGCGCCGCCGGCCATCTGCTGTATTGTGGCCGTGATCTGCTCGACCGCGCGCGCCGATTCGTCGGCCGACGCCGACAGCTGGTAGCTGGCGCTGGCTACGTTGTCGGACTCAGCACGCATTTCGCCCAGCAACCCCGTAAGGTTCTGGATCATAGTTCGAACGGCCTCATTCAGATCCTGCATCTCATCGCGTGTTTTGATTACGGGCACCGACACTGTGAGGTTGCCGGCCGCGACGGCCTCCGCTACCTGCTTGATCCGCACCGCGGGGACGGCGATGCCGCGGTTGAAGGTGATGGCGATTATGACCATCACGGCTGCGCTGATCGCTGTGCCCGCTATGCTGACTATGTTCGCCATCCTGTGCGTGCGGTCAGCGTCGGCCAGCCATTGCTGGTTGGTGTCGCTGACGAACGCGCTCCAATCAGCGATGAGACCATCGAATTTGCCAAGCAGCTGTTGGGCCCCGGTTGTCAGTTTGGCCATGGCTTCCTCGACCTGGCCCGCTCTAGTCATCGCCACGACTTCGTCGACCAGATCGTTGTAGGCATCGTTTGTCCTCACAATCTCATCGAGATACCTGTGGGATTCATCGTTCACGAAGGTCTCGCGGGCCGTGGCAAGAGTGGCCATCATGATCTTGTCAATGTCATAGAACTTCGTGATGTTGGCTTCATCGAGCGAGATCATGAACCCCCGCACAGCTATTCCTTTTTCGAGGACCTCGCTTCTGGCCTTGTACACTAGGGCGGATACCGGCAGACTCTGCTCGATGATACTCGTGTTGACTACATCGGCACGGTCTTCGGCCCACATGCCCACCAGGTTCGCTGTGATAGTGAGCGCAAGCAGGAGCGCGTAGGAACCTGCTAGTTTGGCTCTGATGCTCAGCTTCAATTGAGTATCCCTCCGTAAATCGGCAAGTAGTGTGTGCGTAGTGTTCCAATACAATTATCGGCACAAATCGACATGAAGGTAGGCCACAGGCGCAATTATCGGCAGATTTCGCATGCCGGGCCGCCGCCGCAGCGGCCGGCGGCGAGCAGTCCGGCGGTGATATTTGTTTGACGAAGGGCCACGCTCATGGTATCATTACTGAGCAAAACCGCAGGCGGTCAAGGAGAAAAGATTTGGCTCCCATGGTCTAGCGGCCTAGGACATCGCCCTTTCAAGGCGGTAACACGGGTTCGAATCCCGTTGGGAGCGCCATATTGATAGAAAGGCCCCGCTTTAGGCGGGGCCTTAACGCATTCGTCGGCCCTGGAACCATGCGGAGCAGTGTGCGCCTCGCGGCCGGAAAATGCAAGAAATAGTGGCACTCTTTGATTGAATCTGCTATGGTTACTGATGGGCGCACTATTCCTCGGATACAGTCGAATGTGACCAGCACGCGGAGCACTCGGGAGTGATTGGGCAGGTGGTCGGCACTTGCGGATCTCTCCGTAGAGGGGGTATACGATGGCCACGAGCAGCGGTGTTAGGCAGATCGCAGGCAACCTGCGGTTCAAACTGCTTATTCTGATCTTGATTGCTGTTCTTCCGCTCCTTGCCTTCTCTGTATGTATGGCCATGAACAAGCGGTCGGACGCGCTTGAGCGAGCTGAATACCAATCGCGCCTGCTGCTCACCCATATAGTCGGCGCAAATCGCGAAGACATCGGAAGCCTGCTTCGGATGGCGGCGGTAGTGTGGGATGCCTCGCTTCCCAGCGACCGGGAGGGCGCTGATCCATCGGGGTCCACGCGAGTTCTATCGGATTCGTGGCACTCCAGAAGGCTCAGTTCCAGCTTCGCGGTGCTGGATAGTACAGGGCGAGTGCTGGCTGCGACATGGGGCCCTGACGGCCCTGGCGATTTTGGGGCATTCGCTGCTTTCCAGGAGGCCATGGCTTGCGGCACGGCCGTCGCCGCGGTCACAGACTCGAGCGAGCTCGGAAACTCGCCCGCCATGTGCATATTCGTCCCATCGGTGGCCGGCCCGCGTTCATCCGACAGTCTTGATGATGCCAGAGCCATTCTGCGGCGGCACGGCGGAGATGTGGCAGCGGTCTTCCTTCACCGTGAGTGGTTCGCGGAATCATTTAGGGACTTGGCTTTACCTGAAGGGGCGATCCTCGCCGTATACGACATGACGGGCAGGAGCTTGATGTGGTACACGAGGGATGACGGCGACGGTGGGGTCGCCTATGGCAAGGATCAAGCTCAGGCGCAGGCGCAGGGCAACCAGGAAGTGCTGAATGCCGTAAGGGCTAGCAGATATGGTGTGGGATCTATCACCTCCACTGGGTACGACGGGGAGCAGCGGCAGATAGCCTACGGTAGGGTAAGCGCCATAGGTGATGACCCGCAATTCTACGTGACCATGAGTGTTCCCGTGGCATTGATAGACGCCGCCGCCAAGCGCGAGGTTGCGTACACCTTTGCCGCAGTGGCTGTCGTGGTGTTGATAGCTGTTCCTCTATCATGGCTTTTCGCACGGCAGCACGTGATTGAGCCCGCCGGCAGCCTGGCCATGGCGGCGGACCGGCTTGCGTCCGGGGATCTAGGCACCCGGTACGACGGCCCGCGGGTCAGCGGCGAACTGGGCGAATTGGCCCACGCTTTCGACCGGATGGCGGAGACCCTGGATGAGCGCACCGCCCAGCTGGAGTATCTTATCTATCACGACAGTCTCACCGGTTGCTATAACCGTCTTTACTTCGATCATGCTGCCTCCTTTTTCGAAGACGAATCCAAGTTGCCCATGACATTCGTCCTGTCCGATGTAAACGGCATGAAGCAAGTCAACGATCTTCTCGGCCACGAGGCCGGCGACCAACTGCTCAAAATGCTGGCAGACGTCATAGTGGATGCTGTCGGCGGCGAGGGCAAGGTATTCCGATGGGGCGGCGACGAGTTCCTCGTGGTGATGCCCAATGTTGAGCGACTGGACGTCGGCCCGGTGCCCGCCAGCATCGCTCTGGGCGCTGGCACACGCATTTCGCTTATGCAGAGTGTGACCGACACTATACAGAGGGCAGAGAGCCGGATGTTCAGGAACAAGTTCATGGAGATGACCTCGCCCCGAGGAACTCTGGTGCATTCGCTGCGCAAGGCGCTTGCGGAAAGCACGCACGAAACAGAAGAGCATTCCAGCCGCATGCGTTTCCTGGCGGTGGAACTGGCTCATACTCTGGGGCTTTCGGATAATTCCATCGACGACCTATCGCTACTATGCGTATTGCATGACATAGGCAAAGTGGGCATCCCCGACCAGATACTGCAGAAGGCGGGCCCCCTGTCGCCGGAGGAGTGGAGGGTCATGCGAACCCACCCCGAGATAGGCGCGCGAATAGTCGAAGGATCCGCCGAGCTTTCACACGTTGCCAACGCCATTCTTTCGCATCATGAGCGATGGGACGGCAGAGGGTACCCCCGAGAGCTCGAGGGCGTGGAGATCCCGCTTGCTGCAAGGATGCTCGCGGTTGTTGACGCATATGACGCCATGGTGAACGACAGGCCCTACCGAAGGGCCTTATCGCACGCTGAGGCCATGGACGAGATCCAGCGAAATGCAGGAACGCAGTTCGACCCAGATCTCGTTCAGGTTTTTGCCGAGATGATGGAGGCGCTGGAAGGGTACAAGGTATACGAAAACGAGTGGTTTCGCGCCGAAGAGTTCATTTTCCAGGATATCGTGGAGAACGACGTCGCCCAGTCCGAGCCCCAGTCCGAGCCCCAGTCCGAGCCCCAGTCCGAGCCCCAG
>CAYZHL010000205.1:0-297 GCA_964478095.1 uncultured Clostridia bacterium
CCGCGCCAGGTAGTGCAGGGCAGCGTCAGGATCTGAACCGCGCATGCTCTTGATGAAGGCCGACACCACGTCATAGTGCATGTCCCCGCCGGCGTCGTACCTCAATGCCCTGCGCTGGATGGAGTCCTCAGCCACAGCCAGGGTGACGCGTATCTTGCCGTCCGTCCCGGGCGGAGTGGATAGCGCCGCTACCTCGATGGCATTCAGGGCAGTGCGCGCGTCGCCGTTGGCGAAGCTCGCGATGTGGTCGAGAGCCTCCGGGGCGACTTCCACCGGCAGAGCCCCCAGGCCCCGCTG
>CAYZHL010000205.1:307-2337 GCA_964478095.1 uncultured Clostridia bacterium
AACGTGACCGTGCCGCTCTCCACATGAGGCAGCAGCGCGTCCTGCTGCGCTTTGTTGAACCTGTGGATCTCGTCGATGAAAGGAATTGTACGCTGGCCGTGCAGCTTCCACCTATCGCGCGCCTCCGAAACCACCTGCCTGATGTCGGCGACTCCGCTCGTCACGGCGTTGAGCCGTACGAACACCGCGTGCGTCGTGGTGGCCACCACCTCGGCGATGGTGGTCTTGCCGCTTCCAGGGGGCCCGTACAGGATTATCGACCCCAGCCGATCAGCCTCGATAGCCCTTCGCAGAAGCCTGCCCGGCCCCAGGAGGTGGCCCTGCCCCACGATGTCATCGAGCGTCCTCGGCCTCATCCGCGCTGCGAGCGGTTCACGCGAAGCCGCGCCGCCCGCGGCGTCCCGCTGCTCGGCGCCGAAGTCGAAAAGATCGGAATTCGCCATGTAGATGGTCACCTCGTACTCCGCGTATCCTCGTGCATCTTCTCGCATCCCGGTTTCGCCGCGCACCTCCACTGATCCTTCAGGGCCGACGGCGCCACGTACACAAAAGAACCCCACCATGCCGTAGGGCTGGCCGTTTCTCCCCGCCCCTGCGAGGTGGGTGCCCTCCTACCACGTTAACGTTCCGCATGAAGCGGCCCACATGCCGGTGATAGAGACCAGGCTCCCGTGTTTGCTTTGTTGGAAGCAAACAGCCAGCGCGCCTACGCGCACAGTAGGGTAACAGCTCAATCAGATGACGGCTATATGATATCACACGCCCCAGCGCGTTTCAACAAAGCCGCACTTACCAAAGCAGGCGACCAACAGGCCTGGGCAATGCGTTTCTGCTCCCCTGTGGACATGTCCTTGACCGTCGCCTCTCCGGCTGCGAGCTCGTCGTCGCCTATTATGGCGACAAAGCGCGCCCTCATCTTGTCCGCATAGCGCATCTGCGCTTTCAGGCCGCGTCCTATCATGTCGAAGTCGACTGCGAGCCCTGCGCGACGCATACTGTGCGCCATCTCGAAAGCCTTCTCACGCGCCGCGTCGCCCAGCGATACGATGAACACGTCCAGGCCCGCCTGGTACTCCTGATCCGCGGCATTTGCCTGCGCAGCTAGCACACACCGTTCCATCCCGCAAGCAACTCCCACACCAGGCGTGGGCGGCCCGCCGCACTCCTCCACAAGCCCGTCGTAGCGCCCGCCGCCGCCTATCGCGTCCTGTGAGCCTATGCCGCCCACGTTGTACTCGAACGTGGTCTTGGTGTAGTAGTCCAGCCCGCGCACTAGCCGCGGGTTGATCACGTAGCCAACTCCCAGCTTGTCAAGGAGCCGCCTCAGCGCGTCAAAGTGCGCGCTGCACTCGGGGCAGAGCTGAGCGAATATGGTGGGCGGCTCAGGCAGGGCAGCCCGGCATTCCTCGGATTTGCAGTCGAGCAGCCGAAGGGGGTTTCGGTCGTAACGAGATTTGCATGACGGGCACAGCCTATCAAGCACGGGCGCGTAGGCATCTCGCAGCCGCTCGCGGTATGCAGGCTTGCACACAGGGCACCCGATGGAATTGAGGTTGACCACCACGTCCTGAATGCCCATGGCGCGGAAGATCTCCAGCGGCATGGCGATCACCTCGGCATCGGCTTCCGGGCCGGCGGCGCCTATGACCTCCATTCCGAACTGGTGGAACTGGCGGTACCGTCCCGCCTGAGGTCGCTCATACCGGAACATGGGTCCCATGTAGTACAGCTTGGCCGGCAGCGGTCGGCCGGCCAGCCCGTGCTCGACGAAGGCTCGCACAGCGGGGGCCGTTCCTTCAGGCCTCAGAGTAATAAGGCGTCCGCCTCTGTCTTTGAAGGTGTACATTTCCTTCTCGACTATGTCGGTGGTAGACCCCACGCCCCGCTCGAACAGCTCTGTATGCTCGAACATGGGTGTACGTATCTCCCTGTAACCGCATCTTTCGAAGGTCCGCCTCACCAGGCCTTCGACGAACTGCCATAGCCCGGCATCGTCAGGCATTATGTCGAAAGTGCCTCTCGGCGCCACT
>CAYZHL010000205.1:2347-5076 GCA_964478095.1 uncultured Clostridia bacterium
GCAATTCTCATCGCCCAACCTGGGCCGCCGGCTAAAGAAACGGGCGGGCCCATGCCCGCCCGCACATGGTCCTCATTGAGGCTGTGAGCACGCTATCCGCGCCCGCTCACGCGCCTTCGCCGCTTACTCCTGCGAGGCCCCGGCGTCCTCCGCATCATTGGGCTCAGCGGCCTCGGGCTCAGACTCAGCAGCCTCTGCAGCCTTCTGCTGAGCCTGGTATCGCTCGATCAGCGCCTTCTGCAATGCATCGATCTTGTCCCGTTGGGCTTGGGCGTCTTCCGTCAAGCCCATCTCCTCAAAAGCCTCCAGGATCAGGCCGTGCGCGAACATGTCCTCGCCTGCAACCTCCGCCGCGTGCTTGTACGCCTCAGCCGCCGCGTCGGTGTCGCCAGCTTCCTTGAGGCTGTCGGCCTGGGCTATCAGGATGAACTGGTCGCCCGATCGGAGCTTCACCGCCTTTTCGAAGGCGGCCTTCGAGTCATCGCCCTTGCCGGCGGCCGCCAGCGCTCTACCTAGCGACACTTGGAGATACGGATCCTCAGGCGATTGCTTGATGGCCTTCCTGTACAGCTTCACTGCCTCGTCGAATTTCTCATCCTGCATCGCCCGGTATGCCTGCACCTGCGGGTCGACTATATTGATCTTGGCCTTCTCACGCAGCTCGGAGAGCAAGCTGTCGCGCGCTTCCTTTTCCGTGCGGGCGCGCACTACCTTCTCAATGCTCTCGCGAGCCTCGTCCAATGTGAGTTTGGGATTGGTCTTCTGTGCGCGCTCGAACTCGGCATTCACATCGTCTTCAGTGACCTCGACCGGCTTGGCGTAGAGCGGATACTTGTCGACAAGCTGGCGCTTCCCAAGCTCCTGCTTGTAGGTCTTGGGAGTATAGGCCCAACCGGACATGGCCTTGATGAACTCCTGCTCGTTCTTGAAGTAGGCCAGTTCTGCTTTGTAGGCTTCCTCTACCTGTTCCTGGTTGGGCTTGAAGCCTGCCGACTTAGCTGCGTCGAGTATGATAGCCTGCTCAATGAGGCTATCCAGCGCCTGTGAACGGAGAGCGTCCAGATCCTCTGCCTTCAGCCCTCCGAATGAGGTACGGTAGTAGTACAACCTGTAGAATTCGCGGCTCAGGTCGAGGGCGGATACGCGCTCACGGTTGACCTTGGCCACTGTAAGGCGGGCGGCGGCGCCGCCGGGACTGGAACCGGTAAAGAGCATGGGGATAATCATTCCGAGCGCCAAAAGACCCGCAATCACGGCCACAAACACGCCCATACGTTTACGCATACCTGATATCAACGCAATACCCTCCCAGCTGACCTGTGTAACCCACGTCATTGTAACCTACAGAATTGCCCAGTGTCAACGCGAACACGATCTCCCGTGCCAGGCCATTTCCGCTGCTATAGTGGTATCGGGTCCGTGACCCGGGTACACCTTAGTGCGCTCGTCCAGGTTGAAGAGTACTCGATAAATAGAGCCGAAAAGCGCTGCCTCGTCTCCTCCGGCGAAGTCGGTGCGCCCGACGCCCATCTTGAACAGCGTATCGCCTGAAAACACGACCATGTCGCTCTGAAGCCACAGGCTGATGCCGCCGGGGGTGTGGCCCGGCGTCGCAAGTACGTGAAACTCCATGTCGCCCACGCTCAGCCGGTCGCCTCCGACCACAACCTCGTCCGCGTCCAGCTTATCGCCGTCGCCGCCTGATCGTGCCAGCACACGGAATATGTCGTCCGGACGCGCCAGCATGTGCGAGTCCTCCGCCCCCACGTACACGCGGGCGCCCGTTAGCCTACGCAACTCGCCATTGGCCCCAATATGGTCGGGATGGCCATGGGTATTGATGATCGCCCCGCACGTGAGGCCGCTCTGCTCCAGCCTCCCGGCTATTCGCTCTGCGTGCGCCGCCGGGTCGATCACCGCCGCAACACTCGATCCTTCCCGCCACACCACATAGCAGTTCGTCGATAGCGGTCCCACAGCAATCCTGTCCACTCTGAGAGCGCCCTTTTCCGCCACTCCCCGACCCCCTCCCCACCTGATCGTTCCGGCTCAGAACGACTTTGAGCTGTCCAGCATGATTGTGACTGGGCCGTGGTTGATCAGGCTGACTTCCATTTCCGCCCTGAATACGCCGGTCTCCACCTCGACTCCAAGAGCTCTGACGCCCTCGACGAACTGCTCGTAAAGAGCGTTGGCCAAGTCAGGCCCGGCGGCAGCAGTGAAACTGGGGCGACGCCCGCGTCGGCAATCGCCAAGCAGGGTGAACTGCGAAACCGCCAGAACACTGCCGCCCACGTCTAGGCAGGATAGGTTCATCTTCCCATCGGCATCATCGAAAACCCTCAGGTTTGGGATCTTGTCTACCATGTAGCGCACATCCTCGGGGCCATCGCCCTGAGCCACGCCCAGGAGCACCATGAGCCCCGGGCCTATGCGCCCGACTACCTCGTCGTCCACACTCACCTGAGCTTTCTTCACTCGTTGCACTACGGCTTTCAGCTGAACTCACCACCCGTTCTTGCCCCGACTAGCTCGGCCTGGCCCGATGTACGTTCTGCACCCCCTGAAGCCGTTTGAGCCTGCCGATGACGTTGTTCATGTGCGCCACATCGTTTATCTCCACAGTCATGTTGATGAGAGCCATTCGGTTTCGCAAAGTCCTGGCATTCACAGCGCTGACGTGGGCCTTCATCTCCAGCACTGCATTCATAACGCCTGTGAGCAGGCCT
>CAYZHL010000206.1:0-4719 GCA_964478095.1 uncultured Clostridia bacterium
TTGCGCACATCGAGAGAGCGCGAGATCTGCGCCCGCCTCTCCTCCTCAGCCGCCGCCTGGGTGGCACGGTCGACGGCCATCCTGTACACTTCATCAGCCTTGTGCCTGCTCTCACCGGCCAAAGCAGCGCAACGGGCATCGGCATCCCTCAGGATATCGTCGGCTTTGCTCCGCGCCTCGCTGGTGATGCGGGCTACCAGCCTATCCAGGTTATGCATGTCATCAACTCCCGGGTAATCAGACGTTCACCGAGAAGACCAAGAGCAGGCTAGCAAGGAGCGACAGCACTGCATAGGTCTCGACCATGGCTGCCAGGATGACGGCCTTGCCCATCTCCTCCGGGCGCTTGGCAACAATGCCCACGCCGGCTGCGGCCACCCTGCCCTGGAATATGGCCGATACCCAGCCTACTACTGCGATGGGCATGGCAGCCATGATGAACAGAATGCCTTGCCCCACTGTGAGAGTGCGAAGTCCGCCGCCGAGAGCGCCGATCCTGATCATGATCATCAGCCCTGTGAGAAAGCCGTAAACGCCCTGTGTGCCCGGGATAGCCTCGAGAAGCAGGATTGAGCCGAACTTGTCAGGATCCTCGGTGATGACGCCCGCTCCCGACCTGCCTACCAGGCCTACACCTACTGATGAGCCGATTCCGGGCATGATGATCGCCAGAGCTACTCCCAAAAAACCCAAAATTGTGCCGAGAAAGCCCCCGAGAAAGCCCTCCATGTGCTATGCCCCCTTCGCGTTTTCCACATCAACGTACTTTGTAGACATGCCGAACGGCATGAATCTGCGCCCTCCAGCCTCGAAGAACTTGCCGAAGAACTCCACGTATTGTAGACGACTGGAGTGGACGTAAGCGCCTATGATGTTAATGAGAATATTGAACAGGTGGCCGAAGACCAGACCGATCAGGGCGATGATCGGCCCTATCACCGGTACGCCGGCGGGCCTGAGCATCAGATCGTTCATGACCGACGCCAACACCGTGCTGGTGAAACCCAGGCCAAACAACCTGGCATATGATACTATGTCGCTCATGTATCCGGTCGTGTTATACAGCGACAGCAGGCCGGAGCCGATACGCATCAGAGGATTCTTGTGATGCCTTCCCTGAGTCAACACGAGGCCTACCGCCGACCCGATCAGCAGTTTCTGCCCTACGGACGCGATGCCAGGTCCATTCGGGCCCAGGAACCCTCCTCCGAGCGCCAGGCCAATGCTTGTGAGGAACACAAGCCAGAATACCTGGTCGAATATGGCCGACTTCCAGTCGCCTCGCCGGACATTGTCGTACGCCTTGAGGATAATGCCTGTGTAGATCTGGATTACGCCGAGCGCGAACGAAAGGATGAGGAACTTGGTGGGTTCCTCCATCGGATCGAACAGTATCGCCGTGCGCCAGCCGAAGAGGCGCTGCAAGAGATCGCCTGCCCAGCCGCCCAGCATAGCGCCGACGAACACAGTAGCCAGCCCGCTCATGATCAGCAAGTTGAGGAACTGCCGACCCATGCCGCGGGCTCGGGTTTGGCCTATGAGCCAGTATGCCAGGGCGGCGATGACGATGCCGTAGGCGGCGTCCGTCATACACAGCCCGAAGAATATCAGGAAAAAAGGACCCAGAAACGGGCTGGGATCCAGTGACCCCTGCCTCGGATAGCCCATCATCTTGGTGACTGGCTCGAAAGCGGAGGCGAATCTGTTGTTTTCCAGCTCCACCGGTGGTTCCTCGTCTTCGCGAGGCGGACGGTCGAGTACCACGATATCGTCAGCCAGCTGTTCCATGGCCGTTCGGAACTTCTGCAAATTCCTAAGCTGCACCCATCCCTCGACAAGGAATGTGCGCTCCGTGCCGCCGAACCTATTCGTCACATCGAGCCTGGCACGCTCCAGCGCGAAGGAGTCATACAGCGCAAATGCGCGCGGTCTCTCCTCCACCAGGACGTCGATATCCCGTTCCATCTGGGACCTCTGGGCCTGGAGCGATTGGAGATCCTGCTCCAGCTGGGCAATGATATCGGAAGGAACACCGCTGTACTGCTCGAAGCTCACCTTGGCGAACCCAGCCTGTGCCAGAGCGCGAATCGCATCGTCAGCGGCAGACATCGGGTACGCAACAACAAGCCGGACCTTGTCCTTTTCGGCCGTGACAACTTCCCATGACAAGCCATCGACTTCCTCGGCCACACCGGCTAGCGCCGCCTCATACCAGCGTAATTCAGCTGTGCCCAGGGCAAGGCCGACGTACTTGCCCGGCGCCGCCTGCTCGACAGGGATGCGCAGCTCTTTCCATGGCTCTAGATACTCGATGGATGTGAGGATGCGGGTCTCGGCGGCAGCCAGGTCGGCCAGCGACTGCTCGACCGCCCGTGCCATGGCGTAGATACGATGGGCGTTCTCGGCGCCGTCCTGGACGTATGTCGTCCATTCGTCGTCGGTGAGGTAAAGCCGGTAACCGGTGAAACTCTCAATGGCGGTCTTGGGGATTCGGCGATGTCGGCCCATGATATCGATGGAGTACTTGAGTTCCGACATAATCGAGTCTACGTGCGCGAGGCCCGCTGCCGGGTTGAAAGGACACGGAAGGTCAGCTGTGTCGGCGCTCACTTCGACGGTGCCCAGACGCTGCAGAGTTGTGACTACGTCGCCGATTCGGGACTCATGGCCCAAAACGGCGACCCTCCTCATCTCAGAGATCGCCAAACAAGTTCAACACCTTCCGGACCGCAAGTTCCATCGCCTTCTCCCAGTTGGCCCTCGCGGTGCTGTTCACTTCAGCGACACGAGCTGCTAACACCTTCCTGGCCTCGCCGGCCTCAGCCTCGATACGGGCCCTGGCGGCCGAGGAGATCTCGTCTGCCTTCGCGCGGCCCTTCTCCTCCGCCTGCTGCACAACATGCTTCCCGTCGAGCTCAGCTCGAGCGATACGGGCCTTTGCTTCGTCGTAGACATTCCGGACGATCTCATCGGCCTCCTGCTCAACAGCACGGATACGGTCCAGCGCCTCAATGCTCATTCGGGCACACCCCCATATTGGGCAAGAAAGACGGATCATGCCTCTTAATCCAACTGGCATTATACTACACTACATACTGGTCCGCAATCACGGGAGCGGCGAATCACGGAAGCGGCGAAAGCGGCAAAGCGGCGGGTTCGCATGGGGCCCGCCGCTTCAAGGTCGCGCACACGTATCGGCCGATTTCTACTGCGCATGCTCCAGCATTTCCAGCCGGAGCTCTTCGGCTATCTTGGCAATGAAGAACGAATTAGTGGGGGGTTTGCCGTTGCGCAGGTTGACCGCATATCCGAACACCTTGTTGATTTGGTCCGGATTGCCCTGCTTCCAGGTCTTCTGAATGGTATACCTTATGGCGGCTTCCACTATCAGGGGAGTAGTGCCGTACTTCTCGGCTACTTTGGGATAGAGCGACTTCGTCACTGCGCCCAGAAGACCGATGTCTTTGGTAACAAGAACGATTGCTTCCTTTATATAGCAGTATCCCTTAAAGTAGGTCGGCACTCCAAGGTTGTACAGAATCCGAGTCGCTTCAGTCTCGAGGTCGAACTGCGCCCCCCTAGGCCTGCGGTCGGCTTCCCGCTCCCGCGGGCGTTCACGCCCTGCATAAGCTCTGTCCGTCTTGGGTTTGGCCTGGACTGCGTCGACCTGGCTTACCTGCCGTATGCGGCTTATCAGGTTGTCGCGATCGAATGGCTTGAGCAGATAGTAATCAGCGCCCAACCGCGCGCATCTGCGCACCATGTCCTCCTCTTCGAAGGCCGACAACACCACAATCCGAGGGCGCCGCTCAAGTCCCAGATCATCCAACTGACTCAATACGCCCATACCATCAAGATAAGGCATAATTATGTCCAGAAGAACGACATCCGGTCTGGTCTGGGCGATCATATCAAGACCGAGCACCCCGTCGTGCGCCACGCCTACGAGCTCCATGTCCTCCTCTTCTCGAAGGAGAGCCTCGATCACCTCGCAGAGGTCCTTATTGTTCTCGATCACCAGAACCCTGGTCTTCTCCCTCGCCAAGCTAATTCCCCCCAAATTCGCGTACATACTGGAGTGCCGTCGATTATCGCAACTGAACTATTCTCCGGCTCGAATGAGACTCCTCCCCTCATCCTGCAATTTCTAGCAGCAATTTAGCATATTTCTCGACATATCGTCCGGGTTTTGGGTCGAATGATGACGAACCGGCACGATTGCGCGCCGCTATTGACAGAATCATGACAGCGTTGGCCCGAACATCACGATATTTGAAGCTCTCCGTCAGCCGACGCAGTCAGACCGCACACTTTTCGAGCGGTTCACCCCATCCGAAGTTCAGGCCCTATCACTTGCGTTCCGTAAGGCCGCTTTGCCATCCGACTGGGATGCCCAGAGCATCGCCCAAATGCCGAAATGGGAACATCTACATGCGGAACGTGGGCTTATCAGGTTAAGATACTTGTTGGGAACTACCTAGACGCCTGGGAGCCGTGAGTTCTCCATCCGCCGCGACGGGACGCTGCTGCAGCGAGCAACCTTTGGGAGTTGGTCGATTGAGCGTCATTGCCGCGAGTCTTCCGGAAAATCGCGTCTGTGGATATGAGCGGTTTCAGCCTGCTGGAGCAGTGCATGAGACAGGAGCCCTGCATCTGAGGCGTTTGATCATGAAGGGGGACAGCCCGAAAAAGAATGGCGCGCCTAGCAGGAATTGAACC
>CAYZHL010000206.1:4740-5066 GCA_964478095.1 uncultured Clostridia bacterium
TCTATCCACTGAGCTATAGGCGCACACACACTCGTATTCAGCTGTACAATTGTATTATACCCTTCCCTGCCCCAGTCCGCAACTCACCGATTTGCCTCACCGACTTGCCTCGGGTGCGTGTAAGGATTGTGACTCCTAAGGCCTGGCGCCGTTTCCTCCCCTGTGGTCGGCTAGGCTACCCTTAGGAGGTTCGGTTGGCCTTGCGCCCCAAATCGGGTCTTCTCTCTGCGATTACGCCAGAACTCATCCCACTTGCCGTTCAAATCCGATCCGACCGCGTCGACCACGAGCCGCGTCAACCGAAAGGCCCTTTAGCTGGCACAATC
>CAYZHL010000207.1:0-5009 GCA_964478095.1 uncultured Clostridia bacterium
GGCAGCACACGTGTGATGGTAGACGCGTTGGTTTCGGCTCTAGTCAACCGCGGCGTGGCGGTGGAGAGGTTCGAGCTTACCGGGTCAGACCTTGGAAACGTGGCCATGTCACTCGTGGATTCCGCCACCGTAGTCATCGGGGCTCCAACAGTGCTGGGCGGCGCACATCCGGCTGCAGCTCACATCGCTCTGCTGGCCAACGCACTGCGGCCGCGCACAAAGCTGGTGTCGGTTCTGTGCTCCTACAGCTGGGGCGGTCGGGCAGTGGAGCAGATCTCCGGGTTGATCGGTAACCTCCGGGCTGAAGTGCTCGAGCCCGTGGTGTGCAAAGGGCTCCCACGAAGCCAGGACCTGCAGGCGATAGAGCGTTTGGCCGACCAGATCGCTGAAAAGCATCGTGAGCTGGGGTTGGTGTAGGCCGGCGAGCCAGTAAGCAAGCTGGGCGGGCGCATGGGCAGGGCGCACAGAGGCTGGCCAGGATTAAGGGAGAGTTGAGACCTGTGGAGGCAACTACCCTCGAACGATACCTCGGGAGCATGCTCGGCCTCGCGGTGGGCGACGCTGTTGGGGCGCAGGTTGAGTTCATGCGTCCCGGAGGTTTAGAGCCCGTCGCCGACATGGTGGGCGGGGGAGTGTTCAGGTTGCCCGCCGGCGCCTTTACCGACGACACATCTATGGCCCTGTGCCTTGCCCAGTCGCTGGTCGAGCGCGGCGGGTTTGATCCCGTCGATCAGCTGGAGAGATACTTGAGGTGGATACGAGAAGGCTACATGTCCAGCACGGGTCGGGCTTTCGACGTGGGGGGCACGTGCGCCGACGCCATCCTGAGATTCGACGCGACGCGCCAGCCCTACTGCGGCAGCACGAACCCTGATCGTGCGGGGAACGGCTCGATTATGCGTCTTGCGCCGGTTCCCCTCTTCTTCGCTCGTGATCCCCAAGTGGCGATTGAAATGTCGGCCGCGAGCTCGCGAACGACCCACGGAGCTCCGAATGCCGTTGACGGGTGCAGGTACTTAGGAGCGCTGATCGTTGGCGCTGTCGGCGGAGCATCGAAAGAGGAACTCCTTTCTCCCCGGTACACGTCGGCGCCGGGCCTGTGGGAGCGCGCGCCGCTGGCCGACGCCATCCGAGAAATCGCGGATGGCTCATTCGTGACGAAGGATCCCCCCGAGATTCGAGGGACCGGCTACGTGGTGGATTCGCTAGAAGCCGCGCTATGGGCCTTTCACCGCGGGCATAGCTTTGAAGAAGGGCTCATGCTCGCGGTCAACCTTGGCGACGATGCCGACACCACAGCCGCCGTGTACGGCCAGTTGGCCGGCGCGCTCTACGGGGTTTCGGCAATTCCCCAGCGTTTCCGCGACCGATTGGTAATGCGCGATCTCATCGAGGCGTTGGCCGTGAGGCTCTACGAGCTCGCGTTTGAGTCGCAGCCGGGGTCGCCTGCCACACCTACCTATCGCGGAGTCGGTTCCGCCGCCCCTTGATCCTACTCGCGCCGAGGTTGGCCCCAACCGAATCAGCCCTGCGTTCTAGCTGGGGCGTTAGTAGACAAGGATTTCGCAGGGCGTAGCGACTGCCGATGGTTTCGATGAGTCGGACGGGATTTGGCGGTAGGATGTCCACACCAAGAAGGAATCGGGGCTTCTATGCCGAACAATACAACCGGTTGCACAAATGCAGGGATGGCACCGATAAAACACCATGTAAACCCGATAAAACTCGCGATGCAACCGTTTGGTAATACCGTGACACGGCAGGAGTGATCACATGAGTAGTCCTACTCTTCAGGTCATTGCCGACATGCTCAGACTATCCAAATCCACGGTATCGAGGGCGCTTTCGGGCGACCCGAGGGTGGCCGAAGGCACAAGGGCGAGAGTGGCGTCGCTGGCTAGCCACATGGGCTACACTCCTAATCCCACTGCCCGTGCTCTCGCCACTCGCAGGACGAATACCATTGGGCTTGCCGTACCGTGGGCGCCAAGGTCGCTTTCTGATCCTTTTTACCTGGAGTTTCTGGGAGCTGCAGGGGATGAGGCGATGCGCAATGGATACAGCCTGCTCCTGTCGACGCCTGACGGCGATGGGGCCGGGGCGGTGCGGGCCCACGCTGAACTGGCAGACCCGCGCCGGATCGATGGGATGATTCTGACCGAGCCCAGGGCGGACGACGAGCGAATAGCGTTGTTGCGCGGTGTCGGGCTGCCTTTCGTCATTCTCGGAGTGGCGCCTGATCCTGACGTGTCGTGGATCAGCGGCGACAACACGGCTGGCGCCCGCGACGCAGTTGACTACTTGATCGGCTTGGGTCACACCAGGATTGCGTGCATAACGGGGCCGCCCGATCAGACTGCGTCGGACGCCAGGTTCGAGGGCTACCGGTCGGCCATGTGCAGCGCAGGCCTGTCCATAGACCGGAACATCATGGCGGCCGGCGATTTCACGCAGTCGGGGGGGCACTTCGCAATGCGCGCCATCATCGATTCAGGGCGGGCGCCGTCTGCGGTGTTTGCGTGCAACGACGTGATGGCTCTCGGGGCGATGCGCGCGCTGCGCGAGGCGGGCCTCGCGGTTCCCGCTGATGTGTCGGTCGTTGGTTTCGATGGGATATCGATGGCGGAGTATGTAGACCCGCCGCTTGCCACGGTGAAGCAGCCCATTCAGGAGCTCGGGAGAATGGCAGTACAGATTCTCATCGGGGGAATGAGCGGCGAAGCCGGCCCAGCCCATTGTGTACTACCCGTCCAGTTCCAACCTCGTGATTCTGTGGGGCCGCCGCGAAGCGGGGCAAACGTGACCGGCAGGGGGTGATGCGGCACAAGATACATGTCATGGCTCGTGCTTGAGTGGCGTCAGTACGTCCGCGGACCCATGCAGACCACTGAAACGGAGGGATTGTTATGCGGCGAAAGGTAATGGTCTTGCTCCTCATTGTCCTTGCCCTGTTCAGTCTGACCGGGTTAGCTGCTGATAAGAAACTCACCGTGATAAGCGGATGGTCCGGACAGGAGATGGACGCGTTTATGCCGGTGCTCCGGGAGTTCGAGAAGGAGACTGGAATTCGCGTGGATTACCAGATATACCGCGCTGAGGACCTCGCGGTCCTCCTTCCGGCTCAATTCGACTCCAAGACCGCTCCGGCAGATGTGATCTTCATGTGGGCATGGTTTGTCAACAAGCAAGCTCAGAACGGTCATGTTCTCGAGATGACCGGGCTGCTGAATGAGTCGGACTTTGTGCCGGGCATTCTGGACGCGGTGAAGTCGGGCGGAAAGCTGTGGGGCGGCCCGTACACCGGCAAGATCAAACCCGGATTCTGGTACCGGAAGTCCTTCTTTAAGCAGCACGGCCTGGCTGTTCCCACCACCTGGGATGAGTTCGTAGATCTATGCGCGCGTATCAAGAAGATACCCGGTGTACGTGCCCCGATCGCCAGCGGCAACGGCGTGGGCTGGCCGCTATCGGACGTTACTGAGCACTTCATCGCCACGTTCGGCGGACCGGCCATGACGCGCGATCTCATCGCCGGGAAGATGTCGTGGACCGATCCCAAGGTCCGGGCTGTCTTCGAGAACCGGTTAGTGCCACTGCTCAAGGCGGGTTACTTCAGTGAACCCATTGAATGGACCATGGCCGCCGATCTGTGGTGGGCGGGGGACTATGCTCTGTACTTCATGGGGAGCTGGATCACTGGAATGGTGAAGGACCCCGCCGACCTCGGAGTGTTCACCCTGCCCGGGGCCAGGGGCCTAGTGTTCGCCACCGACTATGCCTTCGTTCCGGCGTACACCAAGTACCCTGCCGAGGCCAGGAAGCTGCTGGCGTTCCTCGCTACCCGCGGCCAGACGCTGCAGGTAGCCGCGGGCGGTCACATTGCCACATATGCAGGCGCGCCCCTCGATGCGTATCCTGCAGTGGACCGCGGAATCGCCGCTCTGCTCAAGGGTGTTGAGGCCCTGCCTGACCTGGACGACACAATCGGCGGCGAGTGGCAGCCGGCGTTCTGGGATCAGCTCAAGCTACTCTGGGTGAGCCCGGCCAGGGTAGGGGAGGTCCTGGAGACGCTCCAGCGTAAGGCGGGCAAGTAGATCGACAGGCGACTCCGGTCGGTCGCCGCTTGCTGGCGGCGGCCGACCGTATCTCGGAAGAGCACCTCAAAGGAGGCGGGAGCATGCGCACGTTGCGTGGCAGGGCGCTTTTCTTCGTACCCGCCCTCGCGCTTCTGGCAGTGTTTGTGGTGTACCCTGTCGTCAACACAGTATGGCTGAGCTTCTTCACGAGCGACGGCGAGTTTGCGCTGCTCGGGAAGTATGCCGCGATCTTGTCGCAGCCCGAAATGTTCGATTCGCGCGGTTTCGTGAGAGGGTTTCCCTATGGGGCGCTTGTCCACAACGTGATGTGGATCGTCATACATCTGCCGCTCACTGCGGGGCTCGGTCTGGCGCTGGCCGTGATCCTTCGGGAGATCAAGGGCGGAGCTATTGTGAAGTCCATAGTATTCCTCGGGATGGTCACGCCCATGGTTGTGGGCGGAGTCATACTGAGATTCCTATTTGACGGGAATGTGGGCATCCTACCATCTCTGCTGTCACTTATCGGGCTGCCCAGACGCACCCTTACCGCGTATCCCGACACCGCACTGTTTTCCCTGATCATAGGGTCGCTCTGGCTCTGGACGCCTTTCAGCATGATTCTGTACTCGGCAGGACTGGAGACCATCCCGGACTATGTGTACGAGGCCGCCGTGATCGACGGCGCCTCGGCGGTTCGGGCGTTCTTCGCGATCACCGTGCCGATGCTGAGGCCGGTTACCAGTGTTGTTATCACCATGACCTTCCTGTGGGTTCTGAAGATATTCGACATCGTGTACGTGGCCACAATGGGGGGCCCGGGGGGCGCGTCAAACGTACTCGCTCTCCAGATGTACATGTACGCATTCCGCGAGCTCAACGCCAACTCAGCGGCTGTGGTAGCCACGCTTCTGATGCTGGTGGCTCTGGCCG
>CAYZHL010000208.1:0-5001 GCA_964478095.1 uncultured Clostridia bacterium
GGTCAGTCATCACTCCCAGCTCGCGCAGGCGGGGCAGGTATTCTTCAGCCGAGAGGATTTGGCGCGCCCCCGGAGCAAGCGTGCGATGGCCATACGTTGTGCGACCGCTCGACACAGCGTGTGTGTCAAACGCGATGACTTCCTCGCCAAGCAGCGCCAGGATCCATCTGATAGGGCGCGCAAAGCGGAAATCGTGCGAACCCCACCTCATGGACTTGGGAAAGCTCATGGCCGCGATCATCTGCGGAAAAAGCTCCGCCAGCACCGCGCCGGCCGGCCGACCTACCTCGGTGACCGTGGCGTAAACATAATCACCCTGAGGAGTAGGCCTCGTAACTAACGATTCAACGGCAGCGCCGGCCGATCTGGCAAACCCCAGCGCCGCTTTAGTAGGCCTGCCCTCTGAATCGAAAGCGGCCCTGGCGGCGGGCCCTCTGACCTCCCGGACCAGGTCGCTTTGCCTGGCTGCCACCGCGCGCAGCTGGACGATGATCCGTCGCGGCGTTCCGCAGGAGCGGACTTCGGAAACCTCAAGCCTGGCGCAGGCCAATGCCGCTACCATGTATTCGCGCGCGTCGGCCAGCGCCTGCCGCATGAAGCGGGCCGGCAACTCCTCTACTCCGATTTCCAAAACGGCGTCTCGCGTCAGCCTATCGTCACTTATCGCCATTACCTGCCGCCTCCTCATGCCCTCGGTCGACCCAGGCGCGCGCAACAAGGCGAGCGAGCGACCTGACTCTGCCCATGTATTCAGCGCGCTGCGCTGTACCAAACGCCCCTCTTGCATCGAGTATGTTGAAGACATGGGAGCACTTCAGCACATAGTCATATGCCGGCAAGACCAGGTTCTGGTCGATACACCGGGACGCTTCTTTTTCGTAGTTTTCGAATGAAGCCCGCAGAACACCTACATCGGCAACCTCGAACGCGTATTTGGAGAACTCGTACTCAGCCCGGTGGTACACGTCGCGGTAAGTCAGGTCGCCCACCCATTTCAGGTCGTACACGTTGTCGATGCGCTGTAGGTACATTGCGATCCGTTCGAGGCCATAGGTGATCTCCGCCGATACCGGACGGACCTCCATCCCGCCGACCTGCTGGAAGTAGGTGAACTGAGTGATCTCCATTCCGTCCAGCCATACCTCCCAGCCTGTCCCCCATGCTCCCAGCGTGGGCGCTTCCCAGTTGTCTTCTACGAACCTGATGTCGTGCTGGGCAGGGTCTATGCCGATCGCGGCGAGGCTCCCCAGGTACAGGTCTTGAACATCATCGGGGCTGGGCTTCAGAATCACTTGGTACTGATGGTGCTGGAAGAGCCGGTTAGGATTGTCGCCGTACCTGCCATCGGCCGGTCGGCGAGATGGCTGCACGTATGCCACGGACCATGGCTCGGGACCGAGAACCCTCAGAAACGTATGCGGGCTCATGGTGCCAGCGCCTACTTCGACGACGTATGGCTGTTGTATGGTAACGCCGCGCTGTGCCCAGTAGCGTTCCATCGTGAGTATGAGGTCCTGAAAGACCAACTATGTTCCCTCCCCTTACTGGCATCGGCGCCTCAGCGCTCAGAGTGCGGCATCAATATGGTATCGCCGGGTAACCCGGGGCCATCGCTCGAATGAGAGCGGGAGTGAGCGAAAGCTCCACAGCTGCCGCCAGGGCCAGAGCGGGCACCGCGAAAAGAAGTAGTATCACGACGCCTTCGGCGAAGGCGCGCCCCAGATCGCCAGTGGTCGCCCGCCCTCGCCAAACGAGAGGGATGAGGAACCCGAGCCTCATCCCGACCGCCTGTACTGCGATAAACGCGGGCAACTCCAGCACGCCGTGGGGCATGAAGGACGCGATGACGATGCCGAACGGCCATCCTCCCCGGGCAACCATGAGCCTGGCGCCTACCCCTATTAGCACACCATTGAGGCCAACGCTAAGCATAGGAACTATCCCAAGGATCCATCCGAACAGGAGCGAAATCAGCGACACCCTCAGGTTATTCCAGAACAGCATGGCAATCTGAATGCCGCGCGGTTTCTGGTCCATCGAATCCTTGAGGGCTGCGAGGTTCCGGAACATCCAGGGAACTTGATCTCCCTGTATCTGGTAGTTTCTGTATCCCACGATCACACACGTGGCAAACAGCACGCAGGCGAAAAGGATATATCTTCGGTACGCGCGGAAGGCCCGTGGAAGGGCGCGAGTATACAGCGCGGACAGCTTCCTCAGCAACCAAATGCCTCCTCCACGAAAAAAGCCTCCGCCCCTGAGGATCCTTTGGGGGACGAGAGGCCATGTTTCCTGAACGCCTGATGTTCTCGGAGCTTTTAACCTTCCCTAACTATAGCAAACACGCCGGTACGTGTCAAACATGGTCCGATCAGCGATCAGCTGATCAGCTGATCGGCATCAGCGCCGTTCCAGCCTGAGCGTGCATCGAGACGCAAGTGCGGCGATGGCGCCCACGGCCGCAAGCTCAGGGGCCCAGATGGCCCCCACAACGCCCGCCGCCACAGGTAGGTTGGCCAGCCTATCACCATCGCGCTCGATGATGAGCCTCATCGACGAGCCCTGCCTCACTGCATCGGCGATGCGCTCAGACCATCCGGTGTAGGCTGCAGAGCGAGCCTGCGCCCCGGCGACGATCCAGCCTTCTTCATCAGCCTCGCCTCCGCCGTCCTGCGAGCCCAGGTCGCGTTCGGCCATGACCAGCGCCTGAACCAGATCACCTCCGGCCGCCTCTAGGTACGCGGCGGCCTCCTCGTACGTCAGATCGACTCGTTCGCGCAGCCTATCGACGGTCGCCAGGTCTATCTTCATCAGCCGTGCCCGCCCTCCTGCTCCATTCTTCTCAAGTCGCGGATGAAGTCCAGCGAGTGCAGCTTTCGCTCTACTCGCTGATCAACATAGGCCCGAAAAGCCTTCTCAAGCTCATCGAGAGTGTCCTCCCGTGGTTTCAGCACACTCACACGGTCATATGCGAGCGCCAGAAGCAACCTTGCCGTTTCCCGGGCAGCTGGTCCGAAGCTGACCGCGTCGCTGAGCGTGGGCCGGCATCGCCCACACACCAGTCCTCCAGCGTCGGGCCCAAAGCCTACGCCCTGTTCAGCACGGGCGCCGCACACAACACACTGCCCCAGTTCAGGAAGGAAGCCCGAGCTGGCCATGAACTTTATCTCGAAGGCAAGCGCCGCGACGCGCGGAGCAAGCGCCCCAGAGTCAAGCGTGTCGACGGCCGCGGCTACCAACGCATACAGCTGGTCGTTGCGCTCACGCTCGCCGGTCATCTTGTCAACAAGCTCCGCCACGTAGGATGCGTAGGCCATCCGGTTCACGTCCGCCCAGAGACTGGAGTGAGCTGACACCAGCTCGGCGGAGCTGATAGTGTCCAGGTTCCTACCGCGAAAGAGCAGCAGGTTCACCTGGGCAAACTGCTGCGTCACGCCGACTAGCCTGCTTCTAGGCCGCCGCGCTCCCCTAGCGAGCGCCTCGAACTTGCCCTCCGAGCCCGACAGCACCGTCAGTATCCTGTCGGCTTCTCCGAAGTCCTTTACCTTGAGGATTATCCCCTCACACCTGACCAGGGCCATTCCGATCATCCTCACGTACGGACGCCCAGGTCGCACAAGTAACGTGCCCCCGAGCGTGCCGGGCTATTCAGCGTCGCGCCGGCGAGTAGCGTTCCTCTTCGCTAAATATGCATCCACAATAGGGCTGGCGGTACAGACCCATCTCCCTTGACAGGCGCACGCTCTCTCGATATCCGGGGCGGAAATCGTAGTAGGCGAACGGCACGCCCGCCGCCTCGGCGGCCTGGTCCGCTACGCGCCTCAGAAGCTCATGGTTCTGATACGGGCTGATCAGCAAGGTGGTGGTGAAGGCGTCCGCCCCAAGCTTACGGGCCAGCTCCGCCGCGGCGTACAACCGCATTCGATAGCATTGGGCGCATCGGCCTTCAATGTCCTGACCGACCTCGCTGAGGAAATGTCGTAACCCGTATGTCTCATCTATGGCGGCACTGTACCCCTGAGACGAGCAGTATTCCCGGAACGTGTCAAGCCGCCGCCGGAACTCAGTGTATGGATGTATGTTCGGGTTGAAGAAGTAGCCGCTGACCTCGTGCCCGTCAGCGCGCAGGGCCTTGAGGCAGAACGTGGTACAGGGCGCGCAACAGGAATGAAGAAGCAGTCTCACAGCAGTGTCGCCTGCCCATCCTGGGGAAGTTCACGGCCGATGTGCTCGTAAGCCCTGGCCGTCGCCACGCGTCCTCTCGGCGTTCGGTCAAGGAATCCCAGCTGCATCAGGTACGGCTCGTAGACATCTTCAATCGTGTCCTTCTCCTCGTTTATCGACGCAGCTATGGTTTCGACTCCAACAGGGCCGCCGCCGAACTTGTCGATTATGGTGGAGAGAATCCTCCTGTCCAAACGGTCCAGGCCCAGCTGGTCCACTTCGAACATTGACAAAGCCTCTGCAGCCACTTCCGGGGTTACGGCGCCTCCTGCCCTGACCTGAGCATAGTCGCGCACACGCCGGAGCATGCGATTTGCCACGCGCGGAGTGCCGCGCGAGCGACGCGCGATCTCACGGGCGCCTTCAGGGTGTATCTCTATGCCCATCTTGTCGGCGGACTTGCACACTATTGTGGATAGATCGTCCACAGAGTAGAACTCAAGCCGGTGGACAACTCCGAACCTGTCCCGCAAGGGAGAGGATATCAGGCCGGTACGCGTCGTAGCTCCCACAAGAGTGAACCGCGGCAGGTCTATCCGGATCGATCTGGCCGATGGGCCCTTGCCTATTATGATGTCGAGCGCGTAGTCCTCCATCGCCGGGTACAGTACCTCTTCGACCGCTCGGCTCAGCCTGTGGATCTCATCGATGAAAAGCACATCCCCAGGGCTCAGGTTTGTGAGTATCGCAGCTAGGTCGCCGGCGCGCTCGATGGCCGGGCCTGAGGTCACGCGAAGCCTGACGCCCATTTCATGGGAGATGATGGCGGCCAGCGTG
>CAYZHL010000209.1:0-3728 GCA_964478095.1 uncultured Clostridia bacterium
CCCATCGTCCACTCCCCTCCCTGGCTTTGAGTATGCAAGCGCCGGGCCGGGGTGGAGCCCGGCCCGGCCTAAAGCGTTCGGTCATAGCGCGCCCGGCGCTCGGGCCTCGCCGTGCAGCGACACTCGAGCTGCCTCGGCCGGTTCAGAGTAGGCAGGATCCCTGCATACCCTGGCACTGGCGGGCGGCCAGTACACAGCGAAAGCCTTGCCTAGAATGCTGCCGACCGGCACTGCGCCGATATTGGCATGGGCGCTGTCTTGGCTATGGTTCCTGTTGTCGCCCAACACGAATACGTGCCCGCGGGGAACATACGCCGGACCATAGTCTTCCGCTGAGGGCTCAAGGATGTAGTCTTCCACGAGCGGCCTACCATCCACACGAACCAGGCCTCGGGATATCGAAAGCTCCTCCTGGGGTAGGCCAATCACCCGCTTTATCAGCATACGCCCCGGCATATGCCCATGCCGGAACAGAACAATCTCGCCGCGGCGCGGAGGTCGCAGCCTGTACACCAGCTTGTTGACCAGGACCCGTTCTCCGTTGTGCAAAGCAGGCTCCATTGAACTGCCCTGTACGACGACTGCCACGGCCGCAAACATAGTGATGAAGGCAATCAGAACGGCGATGATGAGCGTGAGCCCGGCAAACTGAAGGAAGCTCGCCGCGGCCCGCCTCATGCCTATGCCTGTTCTCGCTTGCGCTCGCGAATTCTGGCCCTCTTGCCGACGCGACCGCGGAGGTAGTAAAGCTTTGCCCGGCGGACGTCGCCGAATCTGACTACCTCGATCTTGTCGATCTTCGGCGAATGAAGAGGAAACAACCTCTCCACGCCTATTCCCGCCGACAGCTTTCTGACGTTGAAAGTCTCCGAAGCGCCGCTACCGTTCCTGGCGATCACGACGCCCTCGAACACCTGTACACGCTCGCGGCTACCCTCAACAACTCGGACGTGTACCCTGACGGTATCGCCTGGGCCGAAGTCCGGCAGGTCTTTGCGCATCTGCTCCCGCTCTATCGTATCAATGATGTTCACAGTAATTCCACTCCTCACCCGGTCTTCAACAGACGTCAGTATACCATAAGAAAACTGGGCCAATCAAGGCGCGAGGCTACGCAGTATCTTCAGGTCCTCGCGCGTCAGCTCCGCCTGTTCCAGCAGGTCAGGCCGACGGCGCCTGGTACGCTCCAGAGATCGCTCTCGCCGCCACCGTCTGATTCTTTCGTGATCGCCCGAGATCAGCACTTCAGGCACCTCAAGGCCCCGCCACTGCCTGGGCCGTGTGTAGTGCGGATAGTCCAGCAACCCGTCCCAGAAAGAGTCGCCTGCAGCGCTGGTCGCGTCTCCCAAAGCGCCGGGCAGAAGGCGCGCCGTTGCATCCACGATCACCATCGCAGGGATCTCGCCGCCTGTCAACACATAGTCTCCAACAGAAACCTCATCGGAAACCAGCGTACTCACACGTTCGTCGATCCCTTCGTAGTGCCCGCACAGGATTACCAGGTGCTCGCATCCTGCATACTCCCTGGCCAAGGCCTGAGTGAACGGACGTCCGGCGGGAGTGGTCAGAACCACCCGCGACTCTGCGCCTGCGCCGGACTCCCTGCACAGCAGGGCGTGCTCTATGGCGGCGGCTATCGGTTCCGGTTTCATGACCATCCCCGGCCCGCCGCCGAACGGGTAGTCGTCAACTACTCGGTGCTTGCCCAGAGCGAAATCGCGGATGTCATGGACCCTCACCGTCAGAATCCCTTTACTCTGAGCTCGTCCGAGAATGCTCTCGCTCATGACTCCTGAGAACATCCCTGGGAAAATCGTGAGGATGTCGACTTCCATGGTATGGCTTCACCTCAACCCGGGTCTGTCGTCGATGATGAGCCGCCCGCCCGCTAGATCCACATGCCGCACCATGTCGCTCACTGCCGGCGCCAGGAAATCCGGGCCCTGATCCGGCCTGATCAGCAGCACGTCGTTGGCAGGCATTTCGAGCACTTCGACAACAACGCCAAGGCGCTCGCCGGTCGTTGACTCGCATATCAGCCCCACAAGCTCAAAACTGTAGAACTCGCCTTCGGGCAGCAGAGGCAGCTCGGAAGCCGGCACGTATAGGCCCATTCCTCTCAGGGCCAGCGCAGCATCGACATCGGCCACGCCTGTGATTCTGAGCAGCGCCAAACGCCCGTGCGGTCGAGCTGACTCAAGCTCGACGGGTCTGTATTCGTTCCGGCCCGCACATGCACTTGCGTCCGCGCCCGCGTCCACGTCCGCAGGCCCAAGGAATACGCGGGCAACTCCACGGAACCGGTCGGCTGTACCGGCGCACGTTCTGACTCGGACTTCGCCGCGGACGCCGTGCGTACCCACAATCCAGCCCACCAGCACCAGCTGCCCCCACTCCGAGCTCATTCCACTATTTCGACCATGGCCCGCCTGCCCTGTCGCGCCGCGGCGGCCTTGGTGACTGTGCGAATGGCCCGTGCCACCCGTCCATGCCTGCCTATTACCTTGCCCATGTCATCTGGGGCAACCGACACCTCGAGGATCACTGAGTCTCCGTTCGGAATCTCCCTCACCCGTACGGTGTCCGGCTCGTCCACTAGATTGGAGGCAAGGTAAGACACTAAGTCCTTCAGCTCCACCCTGTTCTTCCTGCCTGTAGCCATAGGCTCCACCAGCTACTCCCGCGCCGACTCGGCCTCTGGTTCAGAGACCTCGTCGGACTGGGTTCCCCTAGTTGCTCCCTTAATCCCGGCCTTGGCAAGGAGGGCGCGTGCAGTATCGGATGGGCGAGCTCCGCGCTTGATCCACTCGGCAGCCTTCTCCACGTCGACGACGAGCTCAGGCGGGTCCACACGAGGGTTATAGTGCCCGATGATCTCGATGAAGCGTCCATCCCTGGGCGCTCGGGAATCCGCAACCACCAGCCTGTAATGGGGCTGTTTGGCGGCGCCTGTCCTGGTTAGCCTGATACGAACGGCCATCTTAGTTCCTACACCTCCGAATAACTGGTTCACACTACTCGATTCTCTGCATCATTGATCTATGGCATGAATGGGATCTTTCCCATTGGGCCACCGCGTTTTGAGGCATCGCCCAGCTGCCTGAGCATCTTGCGAGCCTGATCGTATTGCTTAAGGAGCGCGTTGACCTCCTGCACTCTCGTGCCGCTGCCCGCGGCTATTCGGCGCTTCCTCGAGCCGTCGATACTGGAGGGGTTCTTTCTCTCGGACGGCGTCATTGACCTTATGATTGCCTCGATCTTCGAGAACTGCTTCTCATCCACCCGGACATCCTTGAGAGCTTTAGACCTGGCAACCCCGGGGATCATTCCGAGCAGCTGATCGAGGGGCCCCATCTTCCGGACGTCCTGAAGCTGCCGCATGAAGTCATCCAGAGTGAACTCCTGCTTGCGCAGCTTCTCCTCGAGCTTCTTGGCCTGCTCCAGGTCGAATGTCTCCTGAGCCTTCTCGATTATCGTCAGCACATCGCCCATTCCCAGAATCCTGGAGGACATGCGGTCAGGATGGAACTGCTCGAGAGCATCAAGCTTCTCGCCTGTTGTAACAAACTTGATAGGCTTGCCAGTGACCTCCCTCACCGAGAGCGCAGCCCCGCCGCGGGCATCTCCGTCAAGCTTCGTGAGGATCACTCCCTGGATACCCAGGCGTTCATTGAACACGGCAGCCACATTCACCGCGTCCTGGCCGGTCATGGCGTCCACTACCAGCA
>CAYZHL010000209.1:3778-4987 GCA_964478095.1 uncultured Clostridia bacterium
GTGTCATGCCCCATGCTGTGCGCGCGCTCCACTGCGCCGGCGGCGATGTCGGCCGGATCGGCGCGGTCGCCCAGAGTGAACACCTCCACTCCCAGCTGTGCACCGAGCACCTGCAGTTGCTTGATCGCAGCCGGCCTGTACACGTCGGCGGCCGCGAGGAGTGGCTTTCTTCCCTGCTTGCGCATGAGGCTCGCAAGCTTTGCGCAGCTAGTAGTCTTGCCCGAGCCCTGCAGCCCAACTAGCATCAGGATGGTGGGAGGCTTCGGTGAAAAAGCGATCTTGGACGACTGCCCGCCCATGAGGCTAGTCAGCTCCTCATGGACGATCTTTATCACCTGTTGAGCAGGTGTGAGGCTCATCAGAACCTCTTCGCCCACAGCACGTTTCCTGACCCTGTCTACAAATGCCTTCGCGACCTTGAAGTTAACGTCTGCTTCCAGAAGGGCCGTGCGGACCTCGCGAAGTGCCAGGTCGACTTCTTTCTCAGTGAGCTTCCCGCGGTTACGAAGGCTCTTGAAAATGCCCTGAAGCCGCGCCGAAAGGTTCTCAAACATCAAAGCCCACCTTCCTTGCCGCTGATCGCCTCGTCGCCGCCGAGGTCCGTGCCAGTGCCAGTGTCCATGCCCGTGTCGGCTTCCATGGAGATTGCAGCCTTCTGACAGCTCTCAACTGCCTCTATGGTTCTTGCAAGCCAGGCGCGAGCCGCATTCAGATCGCAGTCAGAAGCGCCGCCCGGCCCGCCTCCGAGAGCATGCAAAGCCTTGTCGATGGACTCGCCCACTCCTCGGAGAGCTGCGACCAGCTCGCCGAGCTGCCGTCGCCTGGCCTCCGAGCATCGGATAAGCCCGAACTGGTTCTCATACTCCTCCATCGCCTGCTCAGAGCGTACAAGCGCATCATGAATGGCTTGCCGTGACACTCCATGAAGCTCGGATATCTCCGACAACGAGTAGTCATTCAGGTAGTACAGACGGCACATCTCCTGCTGGCGCTGGGTCAAGAGCGGCCCATACACATCGAACAGGGCAGTCATCCTCAACATCTTGCTAAGCATCGGTCACCGACCACCCCGCAGGTGTTAAGGCCAAGACCTTTACACTACGCAGTATAGCGGCCGTTGCCCAATGTGTCAAGGCTCACCCGTTGATCTCTCACACGGCCCGCAGACCGCCAACGTGCAGCAAGGATCCGAGCAGATCGGTGGACCTG
>CAYZHL010000210.1:0-4978 GCA_964478095.1 uncultured Clostridia bacterium
GCCCCGCCGCGCCGGATATGAGCGTGCCGAAGTCGGCCACGTTGCCGGGGGCGGTGTTGTCCACCAGTACTGCATCCACTTCATTGATATTGGCCGACTCCCCGTCGTGGTTGCTTATCTGCAGGCGGATATTATAGTATCCCTCAGCCACCGGGGTGTTAATGGCGACTGCCGCGGTAAAGCTTGTCCACTCTTCGCCCGTGTCCGGTAGCAGCGGGAACGCCACCTGGCGCGTCCCAATGATCGTGCCGCCTTTACGGATCACGATCTCAGCCCTGGTGGTGCCTGCCACCGTAGGCTGCGATATGTACTTGAACGTAACGTAAACGTTGTTGCCCTGCTGCACCGCCACCGGAGCGAGGGTGGTAGGGCCGGATATGGTGGGATCCGGCGGCGGCGCCGCGTAGCCCACCACGGATAGGCCTAGAACCGCCACTACGATTAGGGCGGTCAGAAGCCACTTGGGTCTGGTCTGGCTCATGTGCTTCTCTCCTTTCAGGCTGGTTCACAACCTGTGAAACGGCCATAAACCAACGGGACTTAGCAGTAGGCTGTTTTGTTATGCAATCCCAAGCGCCCGGGAGATGTACGGTATGATCACCGCGATCTCTCCTTGCGCTCTGAACTTCCTCTCGACCACCTCCTGTGGATAACCTTCATAAACGCCTCAGCCCGAATCCACATTTGCGGAACCGTCCTTAGCAGCCTCAACACTGCGCCTTCGGGCAAACGACACAGTCGCAGATCAACTGATGATTTCCACTATCGCCTCCCTTCGTAATCAAGAAGGCCTTGGGTGTGTCCTACCCGTCTCTAGTCTAAATCGGCCTGAGAATCAATCGCTCCAGATAGACGAAACGCAAGTGTGTGTCGAAGATCAGGCTTCCAACGGTATCTAGTGAGGTCTTTCGGGAAAACCACTAACCGGGCCAAAGGTGGTCCGTGCGTAGATTATACTACATTCCTATAGGAACTCCTGCATGTGGTACCACTATATGTCCCGAAACCTACACCATCATGGTGTCAATTCATCTTCATTCCTTTGATTGTGAGGAAGATACCATATAGAGCCTCGATTATCCTGTCGTTTACAGGTCATGCATGTAATTGGTGGCACCGGGCGGGCGGGTTTGGCTTGTATGTTTGCATACTCCTGCCGATTCTCGATGAGATTCCGGGTTCGGTAACCGGCATTTAGCTCGTGTTTCTCACGCAAACCGTTTGCAAACACACGTTTTACGGTCGCGAGCCAAATGCCGCTTTCGGAGGATAGCGGGTCGTGGATTGAGGAATCGCCCTATATGTAAGTTCTTGTTTTAAATGGTAATGCGGGAGAGGCCAGGAACAGAAGCGCGTGAAGCGTGATGCCCGTAAAGCATTAGGAGGCAACCGCTCGCGCGATTGCCTCCCAGGTAGAAACCAAATTCAACTCCCATTTCACAATCAGTGTCTGGAGTCGGGGAACAGGGGTTCTAGAATCTCAGCCTCAGCTGACCCTCCAGGTACCTATCGAAATCGGTGGTTTTGGGCTCGGGGCCATACCATCCCCACATCCCCTTGACCTTAGCTACGGCCTCGAGCCAGGGGCGTGGAGTGTACTTGACCCATAGGGCCGCCTCCAGCGCGTCCTTGAGCGACTTAACCTCACTGGAGTTCGACTCGAACGAGCGCGAGTCGACCGCTTTCGCATCCAGCCCGGCCTGGAGCTTGTCGACGACCGGATGCGATAGCGACAGCGTGAATTCCAGGTCGCGCTTGCGGTCGCCTGCCGACTTCGCGCTCTGGCTCCAGCCGGCATTGGCGGCACAGGACATCTGGCCTATTAGGGTTCGACCGGTCAACGCTATGGTGTCCAGCACGTCTCGAGAGCCTGACACATCGTCTACAGTCGTCGACCTGGACCCCCGAAGCCCCGTGTCGAGTACGGTCATGCCCAGCTTCAGTGGTACAGCGGCCTCAAGCGAGGCAACACGGCTGACCTTGTCGCGCTTGGGCGGATTCTCATCCGAGCCCTCATGGGCCAGAGTGTACCTGCCCTTGATCAGCCACGCGCCGCTTCGAAGCGTCAGCGTGCCCTCGCCCGATTGCTTCGAAGTTCGGGCATCAAGCGATCCGTCTATGTTGTCGACGGCAAGCTTGCCGGTTATGCCTAGGTGGGCATTGGCTCCTTGTTCGCCGCGCCACACGGTGCCCGACCATGCTGCCGTGGCCTCGGCGATCCCGCCTGCCTTGCCGGCGGCGGCCGAATTGAGGCTGGCGAAGTCGGCGGCGGTGTACTGACCCGACACCGAGAGCATGCCTCCGAACACCTGCGTCTGCGCGCCTGCGAGCGCCACCCATCCCAAGCCCTCGGAAGACCCGCGCTTTGAGGCCACTACCTCCGCGTTTAGGCTGACAGGCCCCATCTTGATCCATGTGCGGGCGCCGCCCATGTCCAGCTGGAACTGGTCCTTGGTCGCCCTCATCCCCTGCGCCACGAGGCCCAAATTCGGGCCGAGGCTGAGCTCCGCTGCACCGCCCGCCAGCTTGTGACTGCTTATGGATAGCCCTGAACTAACCGTGTTCATCCCGTAGAAGCCGGTGGCAGTGCCTGTGGCCGTGCCCAGCCTCCCTCCGGCAGTGGCCACGCCTCCATAGAGCGACCTGCCCGCCAGATACAGCCCCGATAGAACCGGCACATTAGTGTCGCCCAGCTGCAGAGAGTAACTCCCGGCTCTCGCCGACACGGTCCACTTCTCCAAACGCTCGCCCCACGGGCCTATGACTATCGCGTCATCGGGTATCCCCCATGTAGACCCGGTAAGCCTCAGGCGTCCTTCAAGATACAGGGGGCCGAGCCCGCCGCCTGCGACCAAGTTAGTCTCATTGGCCACCCTCAGCGTAGTCTGCCAGTATACCTTGAACAGCGAATCGCCGCTGATTGACCACTTGGGCTGCTCCGCGCACATCGCAGGCAGAGAGATCCCAAAGATCGCGACCAGTATCGCGACCACCACTGCCGCACTCGGATTCATCGAGGTTCGCATCCGCCGCACCTCCCGGCGCATCCCCAACGTGGGCTATGCGCCTGTACTCGTCTGTAATAATACAGCGGATGAACCATGATTTCCTCTATATAAAGCAAAATCGCCCGGGTGATAACGAGATCCCCCGGGCGATGCGGATATGAAGCGCTTGGTGTAGCTAGAACGAATAACCCACGGTGAACGCGATCTCCGTGCCGGCGATACCGCCTGTAAGGCCCATGGTGGCGTCTACGCCGAGAAAGAGCGGATCCGATAGCGCCATCCGCGCGCCGAGCCCGGCTACGAGCCCGCCGGCCGCCATGTCGAGGCGCTGACGGAACATGAGGCTACCATGAAGCCCCAGGCCCGTCACACCGGCCTTCTCGGCATACAACCCTGCTGCAATGGTCTCGCGCGTGTGCATGTGGTTACCCATCAACCTGCCTTCGAACACCGGGCCCGCAATGACGGTGCTCCTGTAGAGAGCCAGCTTGTACCTGGCCGCCACATCGTACCCGCTGGGCAGCACAGTATAGGCCCCTTCGAGAGACGAGCCCCGGCCCAGGTCATACCGACCGCCCAATGTGAAGTTGATGTCGCCGTCCCGCGATATATAGCCCGCCGAAACGTGCGTCGCGCCGGCAAACCCACTCGCCGTCACGAGAATCGCTAGAGCAACGAATGGTATGACATACTTCTTCATGTTGTTCCTCCTTTGCTGCACATGTCCGCACATCGTTGGCGATTATGGAAACACCGGATCCAGTACGAGGTCGAGCCGCCCCTCCGGGCGGCCCGCGATCTCATATCTTGTTGAGAAAGTCGCGCTTAGAATGCGTAGCCTACGCCAATCGAGAAGAGCGCCTGCTTGCTGACGTACTCTACCTGGCCCTTAACGGCGATCTTGTCGGTGATCCTGAAGTTGATTCCGCCCAAGCCGCCAATGTGGTCGGTGACCGGGGCCTCGTCTGCGGCCTTCACCCAGTACATGACCTGGCCGAAGATGGTGCCCGTGTCGCCCAGAGGCTGCTCCGCGAAGACGCCCGCGCCGTAGTTCACAGCCGGCTCTTCGGCAGGCTTCAGGAACTTGCTGTCATAGTTCGCGCCCACGACCGCGCCGAGCTTCAGAGCGTCCAGGTTAGCCAGGGCGTACTTGGCGTATCCGCCCACTAGGAAGTTGGCGCCGTACCTGGTGGCGGTCTCTGTTGTGGGAGCGACCTTCTCGACGATCTTGATGTAGCCGTTAGCCGACACGCTGAGCTTGTCCATGACATCGAAATCCACCGCGAGCGTAAGGGCAGGAAGCTTCCCGACCCAGGAGCCATCCTCTGCGGTGCTTGAGACGCTGGGGATGATCCCAATGCCGCCGCCGATGTAGTTTGCAGCGGAAGCAAATGTGCTGGCGGCGAGTACCAGCACTAGCGCTAGTGTTACTATTGTCGCCTTCTTCATTTATACCCCTCCTTGATGACAAGGTGTCGCTGGTTCATATTCTAGCCTGCAGCGCAAACTCCTTCGACTCCCCTCAAAGAAAGTGTGCTAAATACGGATGATTTGCGCTTGTATGGGCGGAAAAAGCGGGCATTGGCTACACCGCCCACAGTTTCTTCTTGGCCCCACAGCTGAAGGAGTTTCGCCGTCTCCACAGAATTTGTATGTTGTACCAGCATCATCTTGCTATGGAGGAGGATCAGCATGTTTCGAAGACTGAGGCTGAACGTGGCTCTTGTGGTCACACTGCTCGTCCTGGCTATGGCCGTGCCGGCCATGGCAGCTGACGGCAAGTTCACTATCGTCCATGTCAACGATGTGCACGGGCACATCGAGCCGTTCCTGAGGACCGGCGCTAAGGAGGACGTCGGGGCGCTGGCCAAGGTGGCAGTGTACCTCGAAGGGCTGCGCAAGGAGAACGACAGCATTCTGCTGCTCTCGGCAGGCGACATGGTCCACGGTACCAACGTCGTCAACCTCTT
>CAYZHL010000211.1:0-4968 GCA_964478095.1 uncultured Clostridia bacterium
GCCACGCCGGCACGAACGAGACCTCTCTGATGCTAGCGTGTTCACCGCGGCATGTTAGTGAGGATTACCGCAGTGTCAGAGCATCTCTTCCTCCTGCCAGGCGGGGCGCCGCGAAACTAGTGGGTGGGTTGGCGAGGATGCTTCGGCTGCTCGGCGGGCGAACGCTCGGGCGGGACCTTGACCATCTAGCCAATACGCTGGCATGGGTGAGCGATCCGCATATGATCCCGTACATGGGTGACCCGAGCAAGGCGACGGGTGAGGCCATGCTCGCTGCACGCGTGGAGGTGGCCATGGACCTGTTCGAGCGGGCGCTGGCGGGCGGGACTGAGTCAGAGCCGACGCGGAAGCCTGTCCACATCACGCCCATGCTGTGGGGGCTGCGGATCATGCGGAAGCTACCGGAGTAGGGCCAGGTCAAGCGATCGCGGGGTTCTCGAGCTCGATCTGAGCACGGCTGAGCTGACAAGGGCAGGAGCCAGCCTGAGCCTGAGCAGGCTGAATACACACAGGGAGAATTGCGTATGCGCATACGATTTCTGGGGGGCGCCGGTGAAGTGGGCGCTTCAGCCATACTCGTAACATCGAACTCCGGGAAGAACATGCTGCTTGACGCGGGTGTGCGGGTGAACGAGGAAGGCACTGAGATGCTGCCCAACCTGGAACCGCTGAACAGCGTGAGCCTGGACGCCATTGTCATATCCCACGCGCACCTCGACCACAGCGGCGCGCTGCCTCTGGTCGCTAAGGTGTCGCCGGGCGCGGGCATTTATGCGACGGCTGCTACCAAGGATCTGGTCAAAGTGCTGCTATATGACTCGATCAAGGTTGCGGAATTTCGGGAGGGGCTGCAGCTTTTTGACGCAGACGACGCCGAACAGGCTCTTGACAGATTGGTGACTTACGGTTTTGAGGCTGCGTTCGAGCCTGCTCCGGGCGTTCTGGCCATGTTCCTCCCTGCTGGGCACATACTGGGGGCTGCGGCTGTGCTACTGCAGATGGAGGAGGGGACTCTCCTCTACACGGGCGATTTCACCACCTTCGAGCAGGAGACTGTGGGTATGCAGCGGTTTACGGGCGTGCTGAAGCGCGGGGTGGATGTGGCCGTGGTGGAGGCGACTTATGGCTCGCGGATACACGCGCCCCGATCGCACGAGGTGCGTAGGCTGCTCGACGCCATCGGCGACGTGATAGCAGACGGGGGTAGGGTACTGATCCCCGCGTTCGCCGTGGGGCGGGCTCAGGAACTGGTGTTGGCACTGCGGAACTACATCAGGCGGACCAAGAAGAAGTTCCCGGTGTATGTGGACGGGCTGATCAGGAATGTGAACGCAGTGTTCTCGCATAATCCTCACTATTTGGCCGACAGATACCGCAAGGAGGCGCTGCGAGGCGAAGAGCTTTTCTACACCAACGGGATTGAGTCAGTCACCACGAAAGCGCAGCGTGACAAGATAATCGCATCTGGCGAACCTTGCGTGATCATCGCCAGTTCCGGGATGCTTACAGGCGGCGTATCGCCGGTATACGCAGAGCGGATTGTGGAGGGACGGAAGAACCTGCTGGCCATCGTGGGCTACCAGGACGAGGAGTCGCCCGGCCGCAAGTTGCTGGACCTGGCCGGCCGGACCGAGGGCGAACGCGCAGTAAAGCTCGGGGGAGCTGAATACCAGGTCAAATGCCGCGTGGCGAAATTCGGGCTCTCAGCCCATGCGGACTCATTGGGCATAGCAGCGTCGATCAAGCCGCTTGCTCCGCGGCTTGTGCTGGTCAACCACGGTAATGACGAATCGCTCGAGGCATTGTCGGAGACATTGGCGTCTCAGTTGCCGGAGGCCGGGGTGAAGGTGGCTGCGCCGGGGGAGGCTTATGAGTATGCAGCCGGAGGCGGTATGGCCGCTGAAGGCCGCGAAGCTATCGGAGGCCGGGAAGCCGCCGGAGGCAACGAGGAAGCTGACGGCAGCCGCGCGATTGCGGGTCGCCCTCGGAAGTACTCTCTGAACCCCAAGCTCAGGGAGATATCGCTACATCGGGATGATGCGGTTGTGCCTGAGATTCTCTGGCGCCACCTGCTAGATAATGGCATAGGTGGGACCACGGTGACGATATCGGACCTGCTGGCGGCCTGGTTCGGGAATGTCGAGAACCTGCCGGACGAGTATAAACAGGCATTTCGGACAGCAGTTCGCGATAGTGGGTATCTCCGTACGATGGGAACCAACCCTAACGCTGCATACGTATTGACAGATGATGAGTACAATGAGGCGATCACGCCGAAGCAGATGGAGCAGAACGCCGCATATGCGCTAATCCGGGACAAGTTGGCTGAATTCGGCCTGCAGCGCATTGGTTTCGCGCCGAGCCAGGAAGGTACTGTGACGGTTTATTTCCCGACTCCCAAGTATGCAACCCGCTGCCTAGACGTGATTGAAGAGTTGGAGCGCCACATGCTGCGCCCTGTGGAAGTGTCGCAAAGCTCGAACATGGAGTTTCTGAAGACCAAGATCAGGTCGGAGTTGGCAGACGAATTCGGAATCAGGCTAATGCGCGACCCCTCCTTCGGGCCACAGACTGTGACGGTCAGGACGGCCGCCGGCGCTGACCAGCCCGGCGTGAATATGCGGACATTGGGCGAATATGCACAGGCATTTGAGGACGAGACTGGGTTCAAACTGCAGTTCAGGTCAGACAACTCAGCTGCGCCAGGGCCATCGCTGCAACTGCGGCAGACGGTGCGAACGTGGCCAGTGGCGGGCGATATGCAGAGGTGCTTTCGGGTTGAACAGGTCGAGCATGCTGAACAGGCCGCGCAAGTTCAGCGCGCCGGGCAGGCTCAGCAACTCCAGCAACCCCAGCAACTTCAGAGGCCTGAGCAACTTCAGCAACCCGAGCCTGTTCAGCGGACCGAGCTGCTGGAGCAGAATGCGGCGAGGCAGGTGATCGATGAGGCTTTCGCGGGCAGACCTGACCGCCCGAAGGTGCGCATATATCGTTCCGAAGGTCTCATGGTACTGTCATTTATCACACCGCAGGTTGGAGCGAGATACCGGTTACTCATGGATGACTTGGAGCGGATCACCGGGTGGCGGTTGGACGTGCACGAGAGTGCGCGAATCAATGAACTGGCGGATGTGGCTCGGCAGCTACTGTGGGGCAGCAAGCTCGGCGACATGAAGGTGGGGGTGCATTCCGGGTACGCCGAGGCACGTGGCAGTGTGGACGTGGAGGATGATGTTGCGGAGGCGCTGAATCGGCGGTATATGGAGCTGACAGGCTACGAGCTGCGGTTCAGGCGGACCTAGGCATGCATCGTGAGCGTGGAGGCGAGCGTCGTCGGCTGTTCAAGGTTTCGATCATCTGAGCGTGCACCATGATCGCAGAGGCGAACGGGGTGTCTGGTTCGACGGACAGGTGGGCGATCTGCGGTGCGCGGATGGCGCAATGGGCGGATGAGCTCGAGCGGGGAAGCAGGGAGCCCTAGATCGACATAGGCGCAATGCCATCAAGGAGGTGAACCTGATTGCGCGGATTGCGCGGGTTGCGCGGATTGCGTGCGGAAGGCGCTTTGCGTGTGTTGTGCGTTTTGTGTGCTGTGTCTGCTCTGTTTGCTGCTGTTCCAACGGGGGCGTCCGGGGGCGAGGAGCACGGCGGGGACGGTGCGCGTATGGTGCTTCTGCCTGAGGCCAGAGCCATTGTGGACGCGAATAGGTCGCCACAGCTGGACGTCTCCGAGAGCCAACTGCAACGCTTCCGTGAGTTTCTCTACCATTACTCGGATTTCTCTGACGAGACAGCGGAGAAGTTGCGTATACCTGACAAGATGTATGTGCCCGCGGATTCGGATTCTGACGGTAGCTCGGGTGATTGGGAAGTAAGCCCGGACCACGCTACTGAAGAGGTAGAGATGCTGTTCACGGCGCTCAGATTCGGTTATGCCGGGTACCAGTTCTTCGGTGGGGATGCAGTCTTTGGCGCTGCCAAGGAGGCAATACTGGGTGAGATCGCGGAATTGTCCTCTTACTACGACACTATCCCGAACTGGAGGTACTCCGACACAGTCGCAAAACACCTCAGTTTCGTTCAGGACTCACACCTGGTCTTCGGCAACAGATCGCTGTGTGAGCATCTGCGCTTCCGATTCTGCCCATACTACGAGTTCAGGCTTTCAGCCGACGGATCGTACCGTGACCTGGGCGGACGCCGCATTGTGGCTGTGAACAACGAAGCGCCGTCCGAATACCTGAAGCCATCCATTAGTGCAGATGGAGAGATTGTGTACGTGCTTGGCGTGGTAAGCTCAGAGCGCCATCAGGCCACACTTCTTGAACTGCAGTTTGAGGGCGGGATAAGCGAAATGGCCTGGTTGATGCCTGCTGATGAAGTACGGTATGTCAATGAGAAGGCATATGAACTCACTGAGTTCGAAGGACTGCCAATGGCAGTATGCAGGACTTTTAGGGTATCGCCCGAAACGTCCGAAGACCTGAGCGCTTTTGTTCGAGACGCGGAGACTCTGAGGCATGAGGATGTCGTATTGCTCGACTTGCGGTCGAATCCCGGAGGCACAATCCAGTATGGGCAGGAGTTTTGCAGGCGTCTTGCGATGGCGGATCCGGGGCCTTTCGTAATGACAGCCAACTTGATGACTGACACTGCTCTGGTACTGCAGATGAACCGGCAGGAGGAGATTAACGGCAGGTCTGACTGGCTCGCGAGAGTCAGAGAGGAAGGCGATAGCCTGATGGATCCCGAACTACCCGGATGGCACATAGCCGTTTCTCCAGGTGAGTATGTGCAGGATACGCCGCTCATACTGGTGCTGATGAATGGAAATACGGCAAGCGCAGCTGAGGCGCTGATTCGGTGCCTGCGCAGCATGCGTAACGCTGTCTGTTTGGCAAGTAGAAAGTGCATAGTTCGGCGGCCGAAATGTGCATAGGCTAACCGCCGCGCCTGGGGTTGGGTCTT